>JBBQYF010000034.1:0-18185 GCA_038208955.1 Elusimicrobiota bacterium | reverse complement strand
AAGCTCGATCATTCCGATTGGGTCAAAGAAATCACCGAAATGGACCGCCTAAACCCGCTCAGCTACAAGCAGGACGACGTGCTGCGTCCGCAATATCTGATCCAAGAGCTTCACCGTCTGACCAAGGGGGATGCGATTATCAGCACGGGCGTTGGCCAGCACCAAATGTGGGCGATGCAGTGGTATCAATGCAACGAACCGCGGCGCTTTCTGACCTCCGGAGGACTCGGGACAATGGGGTACGGCTTTCCAGCCGCGCTTGGCGCCAAGTTTGGGTTCCCTGACAAAACGGTCGTTTGTATTGACGGAGACGCCTCATTTCAAATGACGGCCTGCGAGCTCGTCACCTCCGTGATGGAAAAGCGTCCCGTCCTTGTTCTGATCGTCAACAACTTTTTCCTCGGGATGGTGCGGCAGTGGCAGGAACTCTTTTATGACAAGCGGTTTTCCTCCAGTTGTATGACGGCTGAGGGCGGCAAAACGACCGAGGCCAATCAACCCCGGGACCCGCTCAAAGACAAGTATTGGCCGGACTTTGTGAAGTTGGCCGAGGCCCATGGCGCACTTGGGCTGCGCGCGATTGAAAAAAAAGATGTCACAGGACTCCTCGAGCGGGCTCTGGAAGAAGTCAAAACGCGTTCGGTTGTTCTCGAAGTCTTTATCGACCCGGAAGAAAAGGTGTTTCCGATGGTTCCGGCGGGCAAAGGCCTGGACGAGATTATCGTCGATATGGCCTAGCGTGGGTCCCGGGGCAGGGAAACTTTCGATCTCCGCAACAGTTCTACTATAGGTGGAGTGCGGAAGAAACCCTTTACTTATCGACCTAGGTATTGCATATAAATTTGGGGCGCCGGATCGGCCAGTAAGTATTGGGTTAGGCCGTTGCAGAATCGACGCCAAATGGCAGCTGATGTGTCTAGCGGGAAACTTTTAAGGAGCATTTCATGAAGGATATTTTAGTCCGTATTGCGGGCGAGGGCGGAGAGGGTGTCATTAGCTGCGGTGAATTGCTCACCACGGCGCTGGCCCGGTCTGCGTACGAGGTATTTACTTTTCGAACGTATCCGGCCGAGATTAAAGGCGGTCCGGCGATGTTTCAAGTTCGCTCGAGCGATGAACCGGTGCTCTCTCAGGGAAAGAACGCCGATATTCTAGTGACCTTTAATGAAGAAGCGTTCCAGCTACAGGGCCATACAATCCGTCCCGATGGTCTCTTGGTCTATGACCCGGCGCATTATCAAGCCAATGGGTCGTTTGAGTCTTATGCGGTTCCCCTGGAAGAAATTACCCTCAACGTCGTCAAATCAAAGCTGGGAAAGAATGTTGTCGCTTTGGGCGTCGTCTCGCGAATTCTAGGGATGTCCATGGAACTTCTCGAGCAGCTCGTCCGCGACCGTTTTGGGAAGAAAGGCGACATCGTCGTGGGCCGAAACCATGAAGCCTTGCGCGCCGGATACAATTACGTCGATCAACACCCCTTTAAGAAAGATCTCCCCAAATTTGCGGCTACCCCCTCAAGCTATAAGCGCATCGTTATGTCCGGCAATGAAGCGTTGTCGACGGGTGCAATAGCCGCCGGATGTCGCTACTACGGGGGATACCCGATAACTCCCGCATCCGATATCCTCGAATTTATGGAAAAGGATTTGCCAAAGTTTGGCGGAGCCGTCGTCCAAACCGAAGACGAAATTGCCGCCATCGCTTCCGTCGTAGGCGCATCCTATGCCGGCAAAAAGGCGATGACGGCCACCGCCGGCCCAGGACTCGCGTTAATGGTTGAGGTCATGGGTTTGGCGACGATGGCCGAAATTCCATGCGTGATTGTGGATGCGCAACGCGGCGGCCCGAGCACCGGGTTACCGACCAAGATGGAGCAAGGAGATCTCAATTTAGCCGTCTATGGCGCGCATGGAGATGCCCCACGAATCGTACTTGCGCCCGGGGATGTCGAAGAGTGTATCTATCTTATTATTCACGCTTTTAATTTGGCTGAGAAGTATCAGACCCCCGTTATTTTTATGACCGACCAGTCGCTAGCGCATCGCACTCAGACCTATCCATGGCCCGATTTTACGCGGGTGCCGATCGTGAACCGTATTCATCCGACGGTCGATGAACTCAAAGAATATAAACGCTTTAGACTCACGGAAAACGGGGTTTCTCCGATGGCCATCCCCGGCACGGAAAACGGCTGTTACGCGGCCACCGGACTGGAACATTCGGAAATGGGTTCGCCCAACTTTACGCCCGAGATGCACGTTAAAATGTCCGCGAAACGCGCGAAGAAAATAGAAGAAGCGTCGAAAGAAAAAGGGTTTACGACGCGCTTCGGACCTAAGAAAGCCAAAGTGGGGATCATCGGCTGGGGTTCGACACAAGGGGTTATTCGGGAAGGCGTGGAGGCGGCGAACAAAGAAGGCTTGAGTGTGGCGCAATTGCAAGTCAAAATGGTGTTTCCATTACCCGAAGCCGATATCCGGGAATTCATTGCCTCCGTCGATAAAATCATCATTGCTGAGTTGAATTACACGGGGCAGTTCAATCAGATTTTTCGCGCCAAGTTTTTGATCGAGACGATTTCCATGACGAAGTGCGAGGGGCTGCCCTTTCACGCCGAGGAAATCATCGCGAAACTGCGAGCCGTGGCCGGCGGCATGGCCGTCGCGGAGCCGGCGCTGAAAGCGTAATTTCCCTATTTTTTAAGAGAGGAGCTTTTATGGCACATACCACTACAGATTACAAGTCGACGGTAAAACCCACCTGGTGTCCGGGGTGTGGAGACTTTGCCGTTCTCAATGCCCTTTATCAGTCGCTCGCCACTTTGGATCTCGATCCTAAAAATGTCGTCGTCGTTTCAGGGATCGGGTGCTCGGGCCGGCTACCCATCTTTGTCAACTCCTATGGGTTTCATGGTGTTCACGGGAGGGTGTTGCCGACGGCCATGGGCATTAAGATTGGAAATCCCAGCCTGACGGTTATTGCGGTAGGCGGCGATGGAGACGGGCTCGCCATCGGCGGCGGGCATTTTCCGCATGCCGCGCGGCGCAACATCGACATTACCTACATCATGCTCGACAACAACATCTACGGCTTGACCAAAGGCCAGGCTTCCCCCACGACACTGCAAACTTTTCAGGGTAAATCGAGTCCTTACGGGGTCTCCGAAGAGAATTTAAACCCGATCGCGTTGGCATTGGCCTATGACGTTTCGTTTGTCGCACGCGGTTATTCTGGCCAGATTAAGCATTTGTCCGAACTCATCATCGAAGGCGTCAATCACAAAGGGTTCTCGTTTGTTCACGCGCTCTCGCCTTGCGTGGTGTTCAATGACACTTACAAATACTATGGTAAGAAGGTGACGCCGATCGCTCCCTACGAAAACTCAGCGAACAAAATGCGCGCTCTTGAGCTTTGGCAGGACAAACAAAACATTTTCTTAGGAACCTTTTATAAGGACGAAACACGCCAGACGTTCAATGAACGAATCCGTGATATCATCGGTCAATTCCCTCGAGACGATGAAAAATATTTCAAAGAACTGGTCAATCGTTACGCGTGATGCGATCTAAACCCTTTCGCGCTGGTCTTGTCCTGGTGTTGTCGCTCGCCGGCGTGCGGCCTGCCACCGTGCGTGCCGACTCGGAAACGGCCGTCCTCGTCATGGCGCCAAGCGGGCCGTCACAATGGACAAAGTCGGTCAAAAAAGCCGTCCGCGCCGCTGAGCTTCCCTATCCCTTTAAAATCTTTTATGGGAGCGGGGATACGTCGGAGCAAGTGCGTAACCTGCAATCCGAAATCCGCGACCTGGAGTCCGATGGGGCGCACAATATATACGTGGTTCCCGTGCTCATTTCATCCTACGCCGATATTACCCGTCAATGGAAATATTTGCTAGGCATCGACGTGCAACCAGGTTTCAATAATAATCCCGTATTTCCCGTCGAAAAACATTCCTCCATCCACTTTAACGAACCGTTGAACGATTCGGCCGTCGTCGTTGAGATTTTGATCGACCGGACCCAGGAGATATCGGAAAATCCCGGAAAGGAATCGGTCATCATCGTGGCGAACGGGCCCAGGGATGATTCCGACAATGCCAAGTGGATTCAGGTGTTGGGAAATCTTTCAGCCCGCATCAAGCAACGCGGCGGTTTTCAAAGCGTCGAAGGTTTTACGTTGCGTGAAGATGCTCGTCCTGCCGTGCGCAGCCAAGCGGTAGAAGGTTTGCGCAAACGCGTGGAAGCGATTGAAAAGCAAAACAATCGCGCCTTGCTCGTGTCTCTGTTGCTCAGTCCTGGCGGCATTGAACACAAAATCGGATTGGAACTTCGCGGCTTAAATTACGCCTTTAACACCAAAACCCTGCTACCCGATTCACGCATCTCGGAGTGGATTCGCAGTCAAATTCCATGATCGGCTACTTCCGCACCATCGCCCAAACCACGATCGGGCTGTTGAAAGGCATGGGAGTCACCTGGAAATATTTGTTTCAAAAGAAGGTGACTTATCAATACCCGCATGAGAAGCCGCCCTTGGCGGAACGTTTCCGCGGGATGTTGACGTTTCATATCGATGAATGTATTGCCTGCGACCTCTGCGTGAGGGCTTGCCCGTCCGCTTGCATTTCTCTCGAAAGTCAACGGAATGCTCAGGGTAAAAAAGAAATCCAGATGTACACCATTGATTTCGGCAAGTGCAATTGGTGCCGGTTATGCGAAGAAGCTTGCCCCACCAACCCGAAATCGGTGCATCATACGTTGGAATATGAGCAAATGTTTTTATCGAGGGACGATTTTAAGATCACCTGGATGAAGGACGCGGTGGGTCGCCCGCTGACTCCGGTCAATGCGGCGGGAAAACCGATGGGGCCCTGGCACGATGTACCGGCGAAACATCTCTCTGTCGGTGTGGGTGCACATAAAGCGGCGCCGGCCCCCGCCGCGACGCCGATGCCGGCCTAGCATCCATGAAAACGCGCAAATTTGGTTCGACGGGGCTTGATGTCTCCGAAATTGGTTTCGGCGGATGGGCGATCGGCGGTAATCAGTTCGGCAATAGTTACGGCCCAACGGACGATGCCGAGTCGCTGCGGGCGTTGGCGACCGCGCTTGAGCTGGGATGCACCTTCTTTGATTCCGCCGATGTGTATGGGCACGGTCATAGCGAAGAACTGATCGGACAGGCCGTACATGGACGCCGCAGCCAGGTCGTCTTGGCTACGAAGGGCGGCAGCGATTTTTACCATGATCCCCCGAGGTTGAATTTTACCGAGGGGCATCTCGTCTATGCCGTCGAACAAAGCTTGAAACGTTTGCAAAGCGATTATATTGACCTCTATCAACTCCACAACCCTCCTTTTAGTCTCATTGAGACCGGCCGTATTTTCGAGCCGCTCGAGAAGTTGAAGGGTCAGGGGAAAATCCGCTTTTACGGAATTTCAATCCACGATCCTCAGGAAGGTTTGTTGGCGATGAAAACGGGCCATCCGGCCAGCATCCAAGTGAACTACAACTATCTAAAGCGGGACGCGGCCGAAGAGTTGTTTCCTCGCGCTATCGCGGAAGGCGTCGCGATTATTGCACGAGAACCGCTGGCGAATGGATTTCTAACTTCGAAGTACACAAAAGATTCCATTTTTCCGATTGGCGATATCAGACACCAATGGCCGTCGAAATATCAAGCGCAGCTGATTCATCGTGTCGAAGAATTCGCGAAAACAACGGCGAGCAGCCCCTTTCCAGCCGCACAAACCGCTCTGCGTTTTGTTCTGGCTCAACCCGCCGTCTCCGTTGTCATCCCGGGTTGCAAAACGCCGGAGCAAGCCGAGGAAAATTTTAACAGTTCCAACTTAGCACTGCCCGTTTCTATTCACGCCCGAAATTGACCCTCATGGCAGATTCATGGGCCTTAAGGCCCATGCAGCTTTAGCCTTTTGTTCCATTTAGTCCTCATCGAATTTCAGTTACACTCGCAGGGTGCGGTATCTTACTTTGGTGATGGCACTCGTTTGCTTATCTCTATCTAGTCTCGCGGCGGAAGGCACCGGCGAAACGTGGATTTCGAAAGGGCGAACCGTCGATCCGACGCAGAAAAGCCTCACGGAAATTCGCGACTCGGAAAAAAGGAGAATACCGCTGGACGTCATGCTTCAGGCGGCGCGAGAATACTCCCACGACGACCCCATATCCGTGACGGTGATCGTGACAAACCTGTTCGATGAACCGTTGCTGATTAACCGGAGAATGCTGGTGAACCATCCCAAACTCCAAGGGGAATTGGTGTTCGGCATTTTAGGTCCTGATGGTAAACGATGCGATATCGAGAAGCCGATAACGCCGATGTCGGTTCACGACGACGATTTTGTACTCATGCCGCGTGGCCAATCGATTCAACGCACCGTTGATCTGTCAGACCTTTATCCGTTGACCAAAAAAGGGATTTATAAGATCCGGGCGTTTTATCACAATGACGTTGACCATCCGATAGGATCCCGGCGAGCTTGGAAGGGAGTCGTAGGATCCGATACGATCGAGTTTGCCGTTCGTTAGATAATTAGGCAGCATAAAACTCGCGCTTCTGCTATTATAATTTGACAATGAAACCACCCCAATGTAATGTCGGTTGGATCGAACGCTCGGTGCGCCTGCTGCTGGGGTTACCGACGGCGACGGCCTATTTATATGTACGACATTTTTCCGATCGATGGAGCTATGCCCTGCTCGCCGGGGGCTTGTCGCTCGTCGCCTCCGCGGCCTATGGTTGGTGCCCTGTCCATTGGACCGTTCGTAAAATGCGGCCCGTTTCTTCGCCCCTGGCGGAGCCTTCGTCAGAGCATCTCGCCTAAGATCGCCTTAACCAGCCGATTGTAATCGCCTTCGGGATGAATCGTGCTCAGGACAATGTGAGAACCTTCCATATCGTAAAAATATCCGGGGTGCGTCAAAATAGCACTGTTTTTCAGAAGCCGCAAACACAAGCCTTCTTCGTCCGTTCCATCCGGAAGTCGTAACGCCAAATAAAATGCGCCTTCCGGTTCGGTAAAAGAAATCTCCTTTAACTCAGACAAGATGCCGATGGCAGCGGTGCCGCGTTCCTTCACCTCTGAGCGAAACTGCTTTTGGAACCCCTGGGTCCTCGTCAATAAAGCCGGCAGAGCCTGCTGAACCGCTTCATTAACGGGCAGGAAGATGTCGGACAGCATGTCCAACGTTTTCAAGCTCTGCCGCACCAGTGCCGCCTCGCCAGAGACGACAATCCAGCCCAATTTGAGACCGGGCAACGCCAGCATTTTGGATAATCCATTGAGCGTAAAAACCAAAGGTGCCCGCGTCGCCGCGATGTGGGGAAAGGGCGCTGCGCCGCGAATAAAGGCGCAGAAAACTTCATCGGCGATAATGGCTAGTTTATGGCGGGCGGCCATCAGCGCCAAGGCCTGAACCTCCTGCGGTGTAGCCACGGCGCCCGTCGGATTGTGGGGGGAAACGAGCACGATGGCGCGCGTGCGAGTGGTGATCGCTGCTTCGACGGCGGGCAGGTCAATGCGCCACCCGCTTCTTTCACTTAATGGATAGGGAACAAGTTTGACACCGGCCGCCGCCGCGATGGAATCAAAAAGGGGATACGTCGGATCGGGAGTTAGGATTTCATCATCCGGATCAGCCAGCGTTTTAAAAAGGTACCAATAAGCCATGCTTGTTCCCGGCGTTAATAGGATGTGCGAAGCATCGATATTCAAACCCTTTTGCTTATAATAACGCGCCACCGCATGACGTGCCACAGGTTGTCCTAGAGGGTCGGGCGAATAGACGGCGGTCTTTAAAATCGAAGCGCCCATAATAGAAGTCAATAACCGCATGGGAAAGCCCAATCCCTGCTCGGTTAGATTCCCGGAGGCGAGATCTAAATAAGGGATTTTCTCGCGCCTTAAGCGGTCACGTTCCGCGTAGAGCGCGTTGGAGGGGGATTCGAAGTGTTTGGATAAGGAAGAAAACATGGATAGTGCCAGTGTAGAATAATTTGCATCAGCCAAGCCTTCGTCGCATAAATGATGTATAAACGAAATCGATGAACGGAAAAATCGCCCCGAGCTCCCGCCTGCTTTCGCTCGATGTGTTTCGCGGATTAACGATCGCCGGGATGATTTTAGTTAACAGTCCCGGCAATGACGCGGCTTATGCACCGCTCGATCATGCCCCTTGGAACGGGCTGACGCCCACCGACCTTGTGTTTCCTTTCTTTGTCTTTATCGTCGGCGTCTCGCTCGTTCTGTCCTCGAGCAAGCGTCTTGAACGCGGCGATTCACGTAGCGCCTTAATCAAACAGGCGGCTAAACGGACGGCGATCATTCTGTTTCTCGGACTCTTGCTGAACGGCTTCCCCTATTTCCACCTGCACACAATTCGGTTTCCGGGAGTTTTGCAGCGCATTGGAATCTGCTATTTCCTCGGCTCATTATTTTTCATTTACTCTTCAATCTCCGTTGAGATTGTTGCGGCCGTCGCCTTGCTGATCGCCTATTGGTGGGCGATGACTCATGTGGCTGCTCCCGGATTCATTGCAGGAGATCTCAGCAAGGAAGGTAATCTCGCCGCCTACATCGACCGCACGGTTCTCGGCGGCCATCTGTATCGTCCTGTCTACGATCCGGAAGGAATCCTCAGCACGGCTCCCGCGATCGCCTCCGTCCTCTTCGGCAATTTGACGGGCCGTTGGTTGATTTCAAATTGGACGGCGTCGCAAAAGGTGACCGGCATGTTGCAAGCCTGCTTAGTCTTCATATTAGCCGGATGGAAGTGGAGCCGCATCTTCCCGGTCAATAAGGCCTTGTGGACCAGCTCCTATGTTTTGGTGACCACCGGTCTTGCGCTGGCGCTTCTGACGGCTTGCTATTGGACGATTGAAATTAAAAAATGGCGCCGCTGGACGAAGCCGTTTGAAATCTTTGGCATGAACGCCATTGCTGCTTATTTCCTTCACGTTTTTTTTCTCAAAGCCCAAAACCTATGGCCTCATGCCAGGCGGGATGGATCTCCAGGAAACATCCGCCTCTATATTTGCGACCATCTTTTCAGCACGTGGATGTCTCCTGCCAATGCGTCTCTCGCCTACGCCCTTGGCTATGTCTTGCTATGGTTGGCCGTCTTGGCTTGGCTATATCGACGCAAGATATTCATTAAAGTTTGATCGACGTTTATTGGGATGAAAAGTCCTCCAGGGGCTGCTAGACCTTCATGGCCCAGCAATTGGGCCGCCCAACCCTGACGACCGCCGCGCGAAATAGAATCCTTCTTCCCCCATTAGGACCGGAACTTCGCCGTCCCAGCGACGTTGCTTTTATTGCCCGTATCTGTGCCCGTATAGTAAAATTTGTAAATCTCACAGCATCGTCCTAAAGGGAAATATATGTCTTTAACGCAAGAAGAAGTTCTTCGATACAGTCGTCATTTAATCATGCCCGAAGTGGGGGTGGACGGTCAGGAAAAGCTTAAAAGTGCCAACATCCTTTTGATCGGATGCGGTGGGCTGGGTTCGCCCCTGGGTATGTACTTGTCCGCTGCCGGGGTGGGGCATCTGGGGCTCGTTGATTTTGACGTGACCGATTTCACGAACTTGCAACGCCAAGTGATATTTGGGACACAAGATGTCGGTCGTCCTAAAGTTGACGCCTCGCGAGACCGGATTGCGATGATCAATCCAAACGTAAAGGTAACCACGTACCGGACGAAACTGACTTCGGAAAATGTCATGGATATTTTTAAAGATTACGATATTATTATCGACGGCACCGACAATTTTCCAACGCGTTACCTGGTCAATGATGCTTGCGTCTTTCTTAAAAAACCAAATGTTTACGGCAGTATTTTCCGATTTGAGGGACAGGCGACGATCTTCTGGGGCGAAAAAGGGCCCTGCTACCGCTGCTTGTATCCGGAGCCACCGCCACCGGGGATGGTCCCCTCCTGCGCAGAAGGGGGCGTATTGGGAATTCTTCCGGGAACGATTGGGTTAATTCAAGCGACCGAGGCCGTAAAATTGATTCTAGGAAAAGGGGACCCGTTGATCGGACGGCTGCTTCTGTATAATGCCTTGGATATGAGGTTCCGAGAAGTGACGTTGCAGAAAGATCCCGACTGCCCCGTGTGCAGTGAAAAACCCACGATCACGTCGCTAATAGACTATGAACAATTTTGCGGCATCGGTTTAGGGCAAGAGGAGGCAACCGTGTCTACGAACGGCGTACCGGAAATTACGGCGTTAGAGCTAAAAAAGATGGTCGACGACCATGCCAAATTCGTACTCGTCGACGTCCGAGAACCGCACGAATACCAAATTGCCAAAATCCCCGGCTCACGCCTGATTCCGCTAGGCGAGGTCATGCAACGCGCCGCTGAGCTCGATACGGCCGACGATATTATTGTCCATTGCCGTTCAGGGGCGCGCAGTGCAAAGGCAATACAATCGCTCCAGAAACTTGGATTTAAACGCTTGCGCAATCTCAAGGGCGGGATTATGGCCTGGTCCCAGGATGTCGACCCGACCGTTCCGCAGTATTGACGATGCCCAAAACGTACTTTACCGCCAAAGAAGTGGACCAGCTCATTCCGAAGCTTGAAGGAATCTTCGAGCACATTCAGCTCTGTAAAGATAAGGCTGAAGGGCTTACCCGATCCTTAGTCGGGACGACCGCGCTGCCAGAATCCCCAACGTTCCAGGCCCAAATCAACTTCTGGCTGCAGGCCATAGAAGACAACGTAAATTATGTATACCGCCTTGGAGGCATAACGAAGGATGCAGAGGCTGGTCTCGTGGATTTTCCTGCCAACATCGACGGCGAAGATGTCTGGCTATGCTGGAAAAGGGGGGAAAATCGCGTCGGTTATTGGCACAATTTAGACGAAGGTTTTTCACAACGTCAATCACTGCAACCCGCCACCTTACCGACTCTTTCTCATTGACAATGCCTCTACAAACTAGGCGCTGGCGCGAGGGGAACTTTGCAGCTCCCTTCCAGTTGTTCTCAATACGAGACTGACGATGCCCAGTCCTCGTGAGCATTTTGAAGCCGAAGCATTGCCGCACCTTCAGGAGCTCTATGCGTCCGCCATGCGATTAACTCGACAGAAAGAAGCCGCCGAAGACCTGGTCAGCGAGGTCTATTCGAAAGCCTGGAAATCGTTTCATCAATTTCAGCCCGGCACCAACCTTCGCGCCTGGCTCTACAAAATTCTTACGAACACCTACATTAACCATTATCGTCACAATCAGCGTGCCCCGGTTACCCTGGAATTGGATAAGCCCGATGAAAGTTCGGATGGCAGTAACGGCGGGTCGCTCTACGACCGCATCGCCGATACACAGCCCCACCCGTCTGAAAGCCCAGAGCGGATGGTTTCCAATCATTTTCTCGACGATGATCTCAAAACGTCGATCGAAAACTTGCCGGAAGAGTTCAAAATGGTCGTCATACTTTCGGACGTTCAAAATTTCTCCTATCAAGAAATCGCCGACATTCTTGAGATTCCCATCGGCACTGTGCGTTCGCGATTATGGCGGGGACGCCGGTTGTTGCAGCAAAATCTTTGGAAACGCGCCGTCGAAGTGGGTGTCGTCAGTCCCCAGGAGCACCCTCCACGATGAGGGACCCACGCCGATGAATTGTAAAGAAGCATTCGAATTTCTTTATCAGTTTCTGGACAAAGACGGCGATACGGTGATCTGCCAGGAGATTGAAGTCCATTTGAAAGTATGTCGGCATTGCTGTGATCGGTACGAGTTTGAGCGCCGGCTTAAAGACCGCTGCAAAAAGACCTGCGGTGAAGAACCTTGCTCCGAAGCGCTCCTCACGCGCATTAAAAATATTCTCGACAAGTTCTGAGGTAAGATAGGCGTGCGCGAAGCCTCTTGCGCCGCCCTATGCTAAACCTCTACAAATTTCTTAAATTCGTCGTTCGCCATGTGTTGCCCGGTTGGCTTCGTTACCGGCTGGCCAAAGTCGTTGCGCGGGGCGTCATCCTTTTTAATCGTCCACGTCGTGACGTGATCGTCGCGAATTTAGCCCCACTAGTCGGTTTGGCATCGGCCCGCGAAATGGCGCCGCAATTGCTTGGCAATTTTCTGATGACGGCCGTCGATTTCTTTTGTCCCCGCACCGATATTCCGCGCGAAACCCATTTGGAAAACTGGAATTATCTCGAGCGTGCTTACCGTAAGACCAAACGCGTGATTGCGGTTACCGCTCACTTGGGCCACTGGGAACTGGGTATTTCTTGTCTCGTGGAAAAAGGCTATAGCGTTGCCGGGGTTTATGCGCCGTACCGAGAAGACAAGGTCGTCAGTTGGATCCTCGCCCACCGCAGCCCGGATGTGGAGTGGATCCCCGCGGCCCGGGGGGCGGCGCTCGCCTGCATAAACGCGATTGAACGGGGAAAGATTCTTGGGATGGTGGCCGATGTGCCTTTTGCCGAAAAAGGTCGCTCCGTCGAGATCGCCGGTACGCGAGCAAGATTGCCACTCGGTCCCTGGGCAATTGCCGTACGGGCCCGCGCCGCGGTCATCCCGGCTTTTATGATTCGAGAGTATCCGGGCCAATACCGGCTCATCATGCATGAACCTATTTTGCCCGGGCAAGGTTCATTCCGGAAACAGCTGGAACAAATGCAGGACATCTATAAACGTCATCTCGAATTCTATTTAAAGAAGTATCCATGGCAGTGGGGGGTGCTCTCACCCTTCTGGGAAGCCTGAGTTAGCGCTGTGTCCGAGGACGCAACGCCCGTAGGACGACGGCCACGATGATGATCGCCGCAGCGATCGGGATAAGTTCGAACCAGTGGTCGTGACTGACGATGTGCACAATTTGATGGCCAAAAAACGCAATCAGTAAAATGCCCGGCGTACAGCCGATAAATGTCCCGACGATGAAGTCGAGGAACCCGATTCGCGTCGCGCCCGAAATAAAGTTCAGAATGCTAAAAGGGCAAATCGGAAACCAATGGAGGACCATCAGCGTGAGCTTCCCTTTTCGTCCCAGCGCTTGGCTGACATCATCCAAATAGGAACCCGCGATCCGCTTGACCACCTCGGGCCGAGCGAGACGGCCGAGCCCGTACATCGTTAATCCACTGGCCATCGTTCCAAGCTCGCAATACCAAACGGCATGCCAGGGGTCGAACAAAAAGACCGTCGTCCAAAGCAACACCGCGTGAAAAAAAAGTATCAATCCCCCCAGCGCATAGATTCCCATAATGGCGAAGGGCGCCCAGGGATGCCCAACCAAATGACTTCCCCACTGGGCGAGCTGGTCGAGACTAAACCGATCGTGTAAAGAGCTGAATCGCCAAAGTAATCCCAGTCCGATCGAAAGGACGAATAGAATAAAGGCGACTCGAAAAATAATTGGGTGTTTCGGGCTATGTCTTGGATGCATGAGGTTCCTTTATAATAAATTCCGACGGACGGTCCACGCAACATACTGTGTCCAGCATCACCATTCGTCATCGCGGCAGGATAAAGCACTGACATAAGCGTCACTGATGTCGCGACAACGTTTTATTAGAAAAGGAGTGGTGGTCAACGGTGACAATCATTAATCGTCTGAAAAAACTTACCACGGTCTTAGTGATGATCGGGATGAGCCTGATTGTTGCCGGGCGACTTGTCGCCGACGAAGATCTGCGCGATTCGACAAGCCCTTTCGGCGTTCTCGATTTTGTTGCCTGGGATCACGATTGGAATAGCCACCATTACCCTCCGGAAAAAGTTGACGAGGCCGCCGATCTCATGCGCGAAGCCGGCGTGGGGTGGGTGCGCATGGACTTTCTATGGGCGGATCTTGAACCCGAACAAGGCCGGTTTGAGTTTGCGCGTTACGATCAGATCGTGGCATCTTTGCAGGCTCGAGGTTTGCGAGTTCTCGGCATTCTGCAGTACAACCCCACGTGGCGCAGTGGGAGCTGGAATCAGGCGCCTTCGCCCGAGGAGTATGTTCGCTATGCCCGTGCCGTCGTCGCTCATTTTAAAGATCGCGTGCGCTACTGGGAAATTTGGAATGAGCCCGATCAGAATACGTACTGGACTCCTCAGGATGACATGTCCGCTTACAGCGCGCTGCTTAAGAAAGTTTATCCGGCATTAAAGAGTGAAGATCCCGATTGTCGGATACTCGTGGGTAGTTTGTCCGAAGGAATTCCATTTAAACTTCGGAGCGTTTATAAGAAAGCAGGCGCGAAATACTTTGACATCGTGAATATCCACCCCTTCATGGATCCGCTTCAACCTTATGCAAAGGAACAGCTGCACGGCGTTTACATTGCTGTTAAGCGTGTGATGGATGAATTTAAAGATGGAGACAAACCGATTTGGTTTACGGAAATTGGATGCCCCGGCGTCCAGTTGGCGGAAAAAGAGAATGGTTGGTGGATGGGGAAAAGTCCGACGGAGGAGCAACAAGCGGCCTGGGTCTCCACCCTGTACGAGAACGCGCTAACGTGGCCGGGAGTCCAGCGAATTTTTTGGGCTTTCTTTCGCGACACCAATCATTATTTCAATAATGGTGTGGATTATTTCGGCCTGGTTCGCAACGACTTTACTAAAAAGCCGGCTTATCAGTCCTATCGCATGTTCGCGAATGGATTCTCGCCCGCGGAAGCGCTGCCATCTCCAAAATCGTCTGAGAAAGAAAGAATTCAGAAAGCGGGAATTGACGATTCCAATCCTCAAACCTGGCGTTGAACCCTCCGTCGTCGGGGTAATAGGTGCCGGTGTGCTTTATACTGGGCCGCTTTTCATAAAATAAAATATGCCCTTAACTCCTTTTCATCCCTTGGTCGAAGCCTGGTTCGTCGAGCGCTTTGGGCGCCCGACGGATGCGCAACGCCTGGGTTGGCCGGAAATCGCGGCGGGACGGCACACGCTGATCGCTGCGCCGACGGGTTCGGGAAAAACACTGGCTGCTTTTCTCGTCTGCATTGACCGGCTCGTGCGGCAGGCCGTGGAAGGCACTCTTACGGACCGAATTCAAGTCATATACGTCTCGCCGCTAAAAGCGCTCAGCAACGACATCCGCCGCAATCTTGAAAGACCTTTGTCTGAAATTATGGCCATGGCCGCCAAGTCTGGGCATGCCCTGCGCCCCTTGCGTGTGCATGTGCGCACGGGTGATACGCCCGCCCGTGAACGGGCCGCGATGCTCAAAAAACCCCCGCACATTCTCGTAACCACCCCGGAGTCGCTTTACCTATTGCTGACCGCCGCCAGAAGTCGTCAGCTGATGGGACACATCGAGACCGTAATCGTCGATGAAATCCATGCCTTGGCGCGGGACAAACGAGGCTCGCATTTGACCTTGACGCTTGAACGGCTGGAGGCTCGCTGCTCGCATCCGCCGGTGCGCATCGGCCTCTCGGCAACACAGAAACCGATTGATGAGATTGCGCGATTTCTAGTCGGGACTTCCCGTGTCTCCTCCGCCGGAGAACCGGATTGTCGGATCATCGACACGGGTCATATCCGCGAACTAGACCTCGCCATCACCCTGCCGCAGAGCAAGCTGTCAGCGGTTTGCTCGAACGAGCAATGGGGGGAAATCGATCAGAAGCTGGGGGATCTAATTACCGCTCATCGGAGCACGCTCGTTTTCGTCAATACGCGTCGTACGGCAGAACGAGTCAGCTACCGTTTGCGTGAGCGTTTGGGTGAAACGGCCGTTGCCAGCCACCATGGTAGCCTCGCTCGCGAAATGCGCTTATCGGCAGAAGAACGACTTAAAAAAGGTGAACTAAAAGCCATTGTCGCCACAGCCTCCCTCGAACTGGGGATTGATATCGGCTACATTGACCTCGTCTGCCAAATTGGTTCGCCCCGCTCGATGGCGACATTCCTACAACGCGTCGGCCGCTCCGGACACCATTTAGGCGCCATTCCAAAAGGCCGGCTTTTTGCGCTCACCCGCGACGAACTTCTCGAGAGCGCCGCAATCCTGCGGGCGGTCCGCGGCGGCCGTCTCGACCGCATCGAAATCCCCGTCGCGCCGCTTGATATTCTCGCGCAACAGATGACGGCGGAGGTGGCCGCGGAAGATTGGAATGAAGACAAATTATTTCAGCTTTGTCGAGGCGCCTGGCCTTATCGTAATTTGTCGCGCGAACAATTCGAGCGCATTCTCGAGATGCTCAGTGAAGGAATCGCGCGGGGGCGCAAAGAAGGCGCCTTCATCCATCGTGACGTCATAAATCACGAGCTAAAGGGCCGCCGGTCTGCGCGTTTGACCGCCATCACGGCGGGGGGTGCGATCCCTGAGACAGCGGATTACCGGGTGGTGACCGAAGATGAAGGAACGATGGTCGGCACGGTCAACGAAGATTTTGCCATCGAGAGTTTAGCGGGAGATGTGTTTCTTTTAGGCAATACCTCGTGGCGAATTCGCTATGTTCGCGGAGGACAGGTAGTGGTGCGCGATGCCGAAGGCGCGCCGGCCAATGTTCCTTTTTGGCTTGGGGAAGCTCCGGGGCGCACGCGTGAACTCTCTGAGGAACTCTCCCATTTACGCGAAGATCTCGCGCAGCAGTTGCCGTCCCTCTCGGACGTCGACCAAGCGGCGGCGGTCGATTGGCTAAAAAATGACTGTGGAATTGATGAGGCCGCTGCCCGGCAGGCGGTGCATTATGTCGCGTCGCAGAAGGCGGCCGTGGGAATGGTTCCGACACAAAGGAAAATTCTCTTCGAACGATTTTTTGACGAAGCCGGCGGGATGCAGTTGGTCGTGCACGCGCCATTCGGTTCGCGCATTAATCGGGCTTGGGGCTTGGCGATGCGCAAGCGTTTTTGTCGAACGTTTGATTTCGAACTCCAAGCCAGCGCCGACGACAACGGTATCAATCTCTCTCTGGGGCCGCAGCACAGTTTTCCATTGGAGGAGATGTTTAAACTGTTGCGCTCCGATCAAGCCGAGGAGACCTTGATTCAGGCCTTGCTAGCCGCGCCGATGTTTGGGGTTCGTTGGCGTTGGAATCTCGGACGGTCGCTGGCCGTGTTGCGCTTTCGGGGCGGTAAAAAAGTCCCGCCTCCACTGCAGCGATTCAAAGCCGATGACTTGATGAGCGCTGTTTTCCCGCTCCAGACCGCTTGCTTTGAGCATCGTCCCCCCGACGTCCCCCTGCCCGACCATCCATTGATCGCGCAAACGGTTTTTGATTGCCTTCATGAAGCGATGGATGTAGACGGTTGGAAACAGGTGCTCAAAGATATTGAAGAGAACCGTATAGAGCTCGTCGCTCGCGACACGCGCGAGCCGTCGCCGTTCAGCCACGCCATTCTCAATGCAAACCCTTATTCATTTCTGGACGATGCACCGCTCGAAGAACGCCGAGCGAGGGCGGTGACGGTTCGACGGACGCTTTCTATCGACGACATGACCGACCTTGCCCGGTTGGATGCCGAGGCCATTGACCGTGTGAGGACGGAGGCATTTCCGGTCGTGCGTGACGCGGAGGAATTGCATGACGCGTTGTTAACCCTCGGTGTCCTTCCCGCCATTGAAGGCCGACCATGGGAGCCCTGGTTTGAGCAACTTCTGTTGAAGGGTCGAGCCACCAGGGTTTTCATGGGTGAAGATAAGGCCGAG
The DNA here is from genome assembly GCA_038208955.1 of Elusimicrobiota bacterium. Lineage (GTDB taxonomy): Bacteria > Elusimicrobiota > Elusimicrobia > 2-01-FULL-59-12 > 2-01-FULL-59-12 > JBBQYF01. The sequence goes on along the minus strand of JBBQYF010000034.1, from coordinate 565 downwards.
CACGGTGCGACGGAACGCTCGACGTTATGGGTAGCGGCAGAACGGGTGTATTTGACGAAGGCCCTTTTTCCCATTGGCCGGTACACCCCTCTGCTCGTGTTACCCGCGGAGCTTGAAAAATCGATTGAACCGAGCGACGCGGCTACAGCGATCGTGCGCGGCCGGCTGGGAATCACGGGTCCAGTGACGGCCGATAAATTGGCAGACGATCTTCATTTGACGTCAACGCAGGTTAATATCGCCCTCGCTCAATTGGAAGCTGAGGGATTTGTCCTGCAGGGTCGTTACACATCCGCTGCGTCAAAAGCGCAGGCGCCCGTGGAATGGTGCGAACGGCGACTTTTGGCGCGTATCCATCGACTCACGCTCGAGGGTGCCCGGCGGCGCATTCAACCGATTTCTCCGGAAACCTATTGGCTTTACCTGGCGGAATATCATCATCTCTTGCCGGGGAGCCATCGCGAGGGGCCGCTCGGGCTTCGCGAGGCCCTGGGCCAACTTCAGGGGTTTGAAATGGCGGCAGGCGTCTGGGAGTTGGACGTTCTGGCGAGTCGCGTCGAAGGTT
>JBBQYF010000033.1:0-18833 GCA_038208955.1 Elusimicrobiota bacterium | reverse complement strand
CTTATCCTGGGCCAACTTTAATACAACTCACCTGTATCGCGAGGACACCGTCTCTTTCTCGTATGCCCGCAACGTCGGCGATTTTATTCCCGCCATTAATAATGCGCTCAGCATCGGAACCAATTTAAAGTATCTGCACCGCGGTATTACGCTTGATGCGGCAACCGCGTCCGATCCGGTCTTCCAAGGGGGCAGCAGTGCTTCCGGATTTACCGTCGACGTTGGACTTCTCTATAAGCCCGAGGAAGGACCGCTCACCGGTTGGCGCCTGGGTTTTGACGGCAAAAACTTGACGCGACCGAACGTTGGTTTTCAAAACACGGATCGGGAACCCATCGAATGGCGCCTGGGTGTCGCCTATCAGGCGCAACAGCGACCGTGGCTGGTTCCGGCTCTCGATTTAACGCGCCGTGACGGCATAAACGACGTTCATGCCGGCCTCGAGAGTTGGCTCTTTCACGATACGCTCGGCCTCCGCGCCGGAGTCAACCGTGACGAAGGGGCGGCGGGACTCAGTTATTACCAGACTATTAACAAGGGTTTTGGTTTCCGGCTCGATTACGGCTTTACGGTGCCCTATTACGTGCAGGGAACATCGGGCAGTCACCGCATTCAAGCGAGTGTCTATTTCTGACGTTGCCACAGATGTTAGTCAAGCGAGGAAGTCACAATGGGAATCATCATAAAAGGAGGACGTACATGAAGCATCTAAAGTTGTATGTAGCGCCACTCATCGCCGGAGCGGTCGCTATTTTGGCACCGATGGCCAGCCAAGCCGCCTTCGTAGGAATGCAGCGTTCGACCGTAACAGCCTCTGCCGTTTTTCCGGCCAGCGCCGGTCAGATTGCCATGACCGTCCAGGTTTTAAAAACTGCGGACAACACCGTCGATCCGACGGGGATCAACTGGAATAACCCGGTGGTTGGGTCCTTTTCTGTGGCCTCCGACTACGTGAAGTTGGATTCGACCTTATCGATTACAGGGGCAGGAATTCAAATCTACACGGATAATACAGCGCCGGATGCCAGTCCCCGGTTCACGGGCCTCATCAGCTCGTTCACCGCGACTCCAGCAGGCCTTGTGAATGCCACGGATACCACGAAAACGTTGCCGATGGCCTGGACGATTCAGGACCTTCTGGGAACGCCTGTCGCGATCGATCCCAATGCCGTCGCTCCCGGGAATACCGCTTCGGCCTGGTTGTACTTCGAAGATCATGCTCAGGTGGCGAATCCCGACTTGCACGCCGGCAACTTTTTGCCCGGCGACGCCTTCGTGACCGTTCAGAATACCACGGGTATTCATTACGATCAAGACCCTGCGAAATTCGGCGTGGCCAGTTCACCGAATTACATTTATGTCGAGTCCGATTTCCGATCGGCTCTCGGTGGCACGACGTATAAAACAAGCACGTTACGACTTGAGGCTTACACGCAGTAACAAGGTTCCTTATCCACCGGCCCCCCAGTCGCTTGGGGGGCGCGGCGCGATAGGGTTTCCAAACGTGAGGATGCATTGAACAAAAAGTTCTCGATCATGACCGTTGTCCTTCTGGCATGGCCGCTATGGCGTCCCGCCCTTGGGATGGCATTGCAAGTGGCGCCGGCTCGCCGGGAAATTGAATTGGCTCCCGGAAAAAGGATCAAAGCCGAGGTGTCGGTTACTAACGATGCCAAGGAACGGGTTCACGTCTACGCATCGACGAAGGATTGGTTCGTGCTGCCGGAAAATAAATCGATCGGTATTGCCCAATGGCTCAAGGTAAAAGGGAAAACAGACTTCTGGTTGAATCCCGGCGAAAGCCGTCAGGTTCCCATTACAATTTTTTGTCCGCCCAAAGCACAGGGCGAACTCGTTGGCATGGTTTCATTTCTCTATCAAACCGCCCAACCGTCGATGATCACACCGATCATCAGCGTCTCGGTGTATGCCGCCGTCAAAGGCACGATAAAGGAAGAAGGGCAAATTAAAGAGTTAGGTCTTGGATTGTGGAAAGACAAATTGCATGTCGGCGTAAACGTTTTGTCGACGGGAAACGTGCATCTCCGACCGACGGGTCAGATTGTTCTTTCTGACACCGCGGGCAAATCCGTGCTTGATTGTTTTATCAAAGAAGGCGATCCCGCTTATCCGGGTCATGACCGAGGTTACGTTTGCCCGCCGACCGATCTAAAATTGTCCCCCGGCCATTACGCCGCGCGCGCAGACATGAACTACCACGATTTAAAAATGACGGCCCGTCGTGAGTTTGACGTGTCAAGCGAGGGAAAGATTGTTATGCAGGTGCAAAAATCCTGACATGAGACGCTACTTCATTTTGACCGCGGCCGCATTTGGCCTCGCACTCGTCGGGACGTTGTCCGCGCCCGGCTACGCCGTTTTTACGTCTATACAGACGGTCACGGTAAGCGCCCAAGCGACGGTCGTCGGGAGTACGATCCCCGTTGCGACCATTACAATTGTGGCTCCGAATTTACCGGGCAGTGGGGGGAGTCAGGTTTTCTTCGGTAAGATGCTTGTCATTCCAATTATTGTGACGACGTCCATCCCGCTAAGACCGGGCGAACTGCAAGTGAACATTATTTATCAGCTCTATGATGTGAACGGCAAAGCGATTGGGACGTCGACGATTGCGCCAGTCCCGCTACAAAGCCAACCGGGCAATGCCTATGGACTGGCCGGGACAGCAGTCGTGAATCGCGATGTACTAACGGGCATTTCAAATGGCGGCTCCCTGCAATATTCGTTCAGTGCCACACAGGCTGGGCAAACCACCGTCCTGGGCCAGAAGGGACTGCAGCGCGTGCCTGCGGCCGCCGGGGCATCCGCCGCGCAAGCCAATGCCTTCCAACTCTCCGTCATTACGAGCTTAAGCCAAGCGGTGAGTCCGGACGGCAGCTTGGTCTCGCTGCCCGATACCGATGTGCCGGACGGGACCACGGCCATTAATTTCCCGCGGCAAGCATTAAGCGCTCCTGGGACGCTCACCGTGCAGCAGCCCAATCCTGCGACGGTTCCTTCCGGCCCGCGTGGACTAGCGCCGGCGGTGATGTACAGCATGAGTTTGGCAGGTACGTCGCTCGTCCGAACGGCTCAGCTCACGTTAAGTTATCCGGCCGATTTGACCGGCAACGTGTTGGACACCACTTTTAGCGGCACAAGCCTGGCACCTTACTGGTTGAACGGTTCTCGATGGGAGCTGCTGAGTCTCCCCCAACTAGACGCCACTTTGCATACCGTGTCGGCGACGCTTACCGGCACGCAGTTGTCATCGCAGGAAACGACTTTCGCTCTGTTCCCGATTGGCGCGCTCGGTCCGAGCGATCTCCGGCCGCCGCAGCGAATTATTACGCCGAACGGCGACGGAATCAATGACAATGCCACGTTCAGCGGTTTGGCCAGCAGCGACCAGGTCCATATCTTCGATGTGCGCGGACGCCGTGTACGGACGATTCCCGGTCCCACCGCCGTCTGGGACGGCCGCGACGACGACGGTACCATTGTCGAAAGTGGTGTTTACATTTACCAATACAGCACGCAAGGAAGCCGTGTGTCGGGAGTTGTTGCGGTGGCCAAGTGATGACCTTTAAAATCGCAGCCCGCTGGATATTATTTTTGTCGATCATGATGCTGGCCCTGCGCCCCGTCCAAGCTGAAGTTTTAACCTTTATTGCCGACAAAGGTCCGTCTACGGCCAACGCGCCGTCGAATATTTACACATTCAGTGGGGCCGGAGCTTTGTTCGACGGAAAATCGAGAGATATTACGCCTCCCGAAGGTTTTGAATCCTTTAAAACAGTGCAAACGGCAATTTCTTATGCCGGCTGGTCGTTCGCCTACACGACCGCGCAGGATTTATCGCGTTTTAACACGTTGGGGATTAATGGCGTTCTAAAGTTTTGGGCTTATTGTGACAGTGGAAACGTTACTTTGAATATCACCAAATCCGCCGGCCTTCCCTACAGCACAACCTTATCCGCGTTGGGGTGGACACCCGCCGTCAGCAATCAATGGGTGGAGTATACGGTTCCCTTGGCGGGCATCGACCTCACTAATACGCTCGATCCTTTCGTGTTTACCCTTCAGACAGCGGGAACGCTATACTTCGACAACGTCCGCTACGTCAGCTCAACGGCGTCGCCGTTCTTTAATGTCAGCTTAAAAAATGTCAGCGATAATTCCGCGGCTTCGGCGCTCACCTGGAATTCTCTCGGACTGCCCAGTGGCTGGGTGCGAGCGGACCAATTTCTTAATGTCGAATTGGACTCTGATTTGTTCTCCTGGGGTCTGCAAGTTTATACGGATAATAAAGCACCGGATGCGAACCCCACTTTTGTGACGGCGATCGCTCCCGGGCAGGTCGGTTCGAACCCTGCCGGGCTCGTAAATATTTCTCATCCTTCGATCGCATTGCCTATGGCCTGGAGCGTTCATTCGGATACAACGTCTCCGATCGCTGCCGAACCTAACCTCGTATTGAGCGACCCGAATGCCTATCAATGGCTTTACATGGCCGATCGGCAAACGCCGGCGATCGCCCTCCAAAACACCATCGCTTTTGCAGATGGGTCCATTGAAAACACGGTCCAGAATAATCAAGGGATTCATTTTGGCCAAGCGAACACGCAAATTGGGGCGACCGACCCACCCGTTAAAGTTTTCCTCGAAGCCAACTTCAGTACGGCCACGGCTCCCAACACCTACCAAACGACAGCCTTGCGTCTCGAATACTACACCCAGTAGCGCTGCAGATTAATCAGATATAATTCGGAAATGTCGACGAGAAAATGCTATTGGCTTTGTCTTGTTGCGCTTGTCTTGGCGCGTCCGCTTGGGGCGGCGGTGTGGCAACCCCCATCCGGTATTCAACCCAAGGTGTTGGTGATGTACGACGGCGACGAAGCCGACAAAAACCCCGGCCGGCTCGATGCCATGTACCTCGCAACCCTGCTCGGTCACTTCACCACCGACCGCACAATCCATCCCATCGACGCCTACCAGGCCGGTGAATATCAGCGTTTCGATGCGATCTTCACCATCGTGTATCAACATAAATATGAAGTGCCGGTGGTGTTGCTTGGCGATATCGCCCGGGATTCCAAAACATTTTGTTGGTTGGGCAATCAGGTCGGACAACTCGATCGCCAGGGTATTTTACGCCATCACGGGATCCATTTTGTGGGTTTTACGACGAAGATCAAGTTTAATCGCGTCGTCTATAAGGGCCGCACATTGGTTAAAGGCGATCCGGAAACCAACATGCTGGCTGTCACGGACCAGGGCGGCGTCAGGGTGCATGCGTCGGTTCAAGCCGAGGGTCAACCCGACTTTCCATACGCGCTGCAAAGCGGAAATTTATGGATTATCGCCGACTCACCCTTTTCCTATTCAGCCGAAAACGATCGCTACCTCGTGTTCTGCGACCTGCTTCATGACATCTTAGGCATTCAACATCCCGAAGATCACCCCGCGCTTTTACGGATCGAAGATATCAATGCGATGTCCAATCCGCAGGAACTGCAAGCCACGCTGAAAGTGATCGAACGTCACCATATTCCATTCGCGTTTGGTTTTGTCCCGATGTATGTGAACCCGCATGAGCATATGGAATTCCGGATGGCCGACAAACCCGCCGTGGTCGCCAGTCTTAAGGAGTACATGAAAGCCGGCGGCGTCCCGGTGCTTCATGGATATACCCACCAGTACCGAGGCGTAACGACGGACGATTATGAATTCTGGGACGACTTGGGCGACCGACCCGTACGCGGAGACTCGACCAATTTTGCGTCGCGCCGGTTTGAAGAAGCCATTCGGGAAAGCATGAACATCGAAATTTATCCGGTGACTTGGGAGACGCCCCATTACGCGGCCTCTCCCCTAGACTACCGCGTCATGCACCGCTACTTTAAGACGGTATTCGAGCGGCGGCTGGCCGGCACTCGGCTGGATTCGGACCAATATTTTCCTTATCCTGTGATTGATTTGTATGGGCAATACGTCATTCCCGAGAACCTGGCCTATGTTCCGATTGAAGATCAACGGGTGGCGCCGTTACTGGATGCCGCCGATGCCGCCTACGTGGTGCGCGACGGTTATGCGAGCGGATTTTTTCATCCCTTTCTCAGTCCCGTTCTTCTGGACCAACTGATTTCCGGCATTGAGCATCGCGGTTTTCATTTTATTGATTTGCGCGAATTTCCAAATGAAGTCCGTGCTCCCGGCCGCTTGATTAAAAACGGATCTGGCGCCGTCGACATTAACGGGCAAGGACGGTATTTAAACGAGATGGTGCTCAAGTCGCGTGGCCAGTCTAAGAACGTTCAGTCCCTCGAAGTCGGACCCGAAGACGCGATCAAGCAATCGATTTCGCTATCGGCGCTCGAAACCTTCGTAGCCTGGAGACAAAACACGCCGCCGCCGAGCGCGTTAAAAAGGTTGCTTCGCATCGCCAAAGGTGATTTTTCATTCTTAAGCCGGCGGCTGGAAAGCGTTTTCCCAGCGAGCACCGCGCGCTATCCCGTGAAGACCACGCTTCTCTGGGATTCCGACGCGACGGGTCCCGCCGCGATCGACCAGGAAAGTTTTTCTTCCGCGCTTTCCGCCAGCGGTTATGACGTCGACAAAATTGAGTACCAAAATTTGACCGAGGAGGAAGTGGGCACTTTTTCACTCCTCGTTATTCCCTGGGCCACGGCGCGCACTTTGTCGGGCGAAGAGGTGGGACGTATTGCGGGCGCCGTTCGCGGGGGGATCTCGTTAATTACCGACGGTGAGAGTCCGCTCAGCGCTGCGCTCGGCATTCGTTTGGGAGAACCGGTGCACGTCGAGACGCTGCAGGATCATTTGTTTGTCAACCAGGATACGCGCTGGCCCGATAAACCCTCAGTGCCTTGGGTGGTCCAGCCCAAAGCCGAAGATGTTGATCTTTATTATTCCGATCGCGATCAAACGCATCCGCTCGTTATTGGATCGGAATACGGCGCAGGACGATATCTTTATTTTGCCCCGCTATTCGACGACATCTCGGGTCAAGGCTATGCGCGCTTTCCGAACCTGCCGCAAATTCTTTCCAGTGAGATGAATATCCGCCCGATCGTTCGGCGCTACGGCGCCGACGCCTATTTCGATCCCGGCTACCGCCAAAACATCAGTATCGAAGTGCTGGCCCGTCTGTGGCGGCAGTTTGGCATCCGAGCGGTACATGTGGCGGCTTGGCATTTTTACGAGAAATACACCTACGACTATGCGCGGCTCGTGAAGGTGGCGCATGAGAACGGCATTCTCGTCTACGCCTGGTACGAGTGGCCGGAGGTCAGCGTTCGCTTCTGGCAGCTCCATCCGGCTTGGCGCGAAAAGACCGCCACCCTCGCCGAGGCGCATGTGGACTGGCGATACCTGATGAACCTGCAACATCCCGACTGCCTGAAAGCCGTTCTCGGTGACATGAAAGATTTTCTATCCAAGTATGATTGGGATGGCGTCGATATCGGCGAGTTAACGTTTGAGTCGCCCAACGACGGTCCAGATAGTCCGCAGATTTTTACGCCCTTTAATGCCCAAGCCCGTAAAGAATTTCAGCTCCGCGCGGGCTTCGATCCGCTCGATCTTTTTAAACAAAATTCGGGACATTATTGGAAGACGGACCCGGGGAGCATCCAGGCTTTCTACCAGTATCGCCGCGATGTGAATAGTCGTCTGCTCAATACGTTTCTCGATCAGCTGCAACGTCTGAACGCCAAAAAAGGTAAGCCCTGGGAAATTATCGTCACGATGCTGGACGCCCTTCAGCATCCTCAATTGAGCGACTATCTAGGCATCGATGTGGACCGCACGGTTGCTCTCGTTAATCGTTACGGTGCTACGCTGCAGGCCGAAGATCCGGCAGAGGACTGGTCCAAACCGCCATCGCGCTATATCGAAATGGGCAAGCGCTACAGCGCGCTTAAACTCAAAAACCCGTTCATGATCGATATCAACGTACTGCCTGTGCACGAAAGCAACCAAAAGGGTTTCGCGACGTCCGAACCGACGGGGGTCGAGATGTTTCAACTCTGGCATGCCGCGGCGAGTCAGGCGCCGCGCGTGTGTTTTTATTCGGAATCGACGGTTCTCGAGCAAGATTGGGGCCTCATGCCCTACGCGATGGCCGCCGATGCGCGCGTTCATCAAGAGGGGGATGTGTGGACGATCGATACCCCGAATACGGTGCGTTTGGATGTCGGGCGTGATACCCGGCGATATCGTCTCGACGACCAACCCTGGTTTTGTGCGGAGAAAGGCGAAGTCATCGTGCCGGCAGGGCACCATACGCTCAGTTTTAGCCGCATCCAAGGGAATTGGTTTGATACGACACAGCTGGATACATTCCTGCTTTCGATTTCAGGTGAGTTATTGGGGAGCCAGCGAGTTGGACGGGGACTCGAAGTTGAATACCGGTCGCCTTTTCGCTGTGCCTTGATGTTCAACAAGGCGCCGAACAAGGTCTACTTGGACGGTAACTTGGTTAAGCTTGACATCATGCGCGGAGAAGCCGGCTATACCCTTTTTTCACCGCCGGGGCAGCATCGCCTGCATGTAATTTGTGAATCGGCGGGTTTGTATCTCGTGGAATTTACGAGTCTCGTCAGCGCTTCGTTAATCGTCCTCTTTGGGCTGCTGTCGAGCGGGCTGTTGGGCTTTCTGATCATGGTCATCCTCCTGGGCCGACGGATTCGAGGATTTCAGAGTCCTCGCGGTCCAGGGCCAATTCCCGGGAAAACGCGAGGATTACCATGATGTCGGGAATTCCCATTGATATTCTTTTTATCGCCAGCGTCCTGCTGATCTGGTTTATGTTGATGTATCAATTCGTGCTGGCCTTTGCCGGCTATCTTTACAGCCGTGAATCAAACCAAGAGCGGGCCTTGCTGGATGCCCAGCCACGCGAAGTCCCGGCTTTGACGATTTTAATACCGGCACATAACGAGGAAATGGTGATTGAGCGGACCCTCCACACGCTGCTCGAGTCCGACTATCCCAAAGAAAAACTCGAAATTATCGTGCTGAATGATGGGTCGACGGATAATACGCCAACTTTACTGGAAAATCTGGCGCGCCAATATCCAATGATTCGTCCGGTGCATATCCCCGAAGGTGAAGGCGGCAAAGGCAAGGCCGCGGTGCTCAACCGTGGCGTCGGACTAGCCTCGCACCCCTTCGTCGCTATTTTCGATGCCGACAATCAGCCCGAGCCCTCCTCGCTGCGTTACCTAGCATCTCAGTTTGTGATGGATCCCACGCTCGGTGCGGCCCTCGGTAAATTTCGCACGCTCAACCGCAACCGAAATTGGTTAACGCGCTTCATTAATATTGAAGGGCTTAGTTTCCAATGGATCGTTCAGGCGGGGCGGTGGAAGTTGCTCAAAATTGCGACGCTACCCGGAACCAATTTTATCGTCCGTCGTACCGTGCTCGACGAGGTTGGTCCCTGGGATGAGGAGGCCTTGACCGAAGATGCGGAGCTGTCGCTGCGAATCTTGGAGGCTGGGCACCGGATTAAATTTGTTCCCTATGCCGTGACCTGGGAACAAGAGCCGGAGAATTTATCGACCTGGTTTCAGCAGCGCACGCGTTGGGCGCGCGGTAATTTTTATTTGATGCGAAAATTCATGGCGGGTATCAGCACGGCGAAAAATAAGGCGCTGGCCATGGAAGTCTTTTATTTTCTCTGTCTTTATTATGTCTTCGTCGCCGCGATCGTGACGTCGGCCTTGCTTTTTTTTCTGGGACTTTTTGGAATGATTTTTATTCCGGTGCCCGGTCCCTACCTCGAGGTCTGGCTTATGGCCTACCTGCTTTTTGTTACCGAAGTGGTGTTGATGCTCTCGCGAGAAGAGGGGGAAGATTCCGTCTCCAACATCCTTTTTACGATGCTGATGTACTTTACTTATTGCCAACTTTGGCCGCTCGTCGTGGCTAAAGCGTTTTATCTCGAGTACATCCGGAAAGGCGCGCGTACCTGGTCGAAAACCAAGCGCTTTGCACAACTTCCTTAAGGGAAATTAACGGCAGGTTGCCCGTTATTCGGCCGTCTGTCACCCAAGGCTGGGGAACACAAACGGAATCTTCTCCGAACTGAACCGCCATGTCAGTCCTATATGCGGACCCGTGCGGTGAAAATGCGTGCCGGCCAGAAATCGATATCCCGCTTCGACCCCGAAGCCGTTCCATTGAAAGGTCAGGCCTTGATCTTGCTCCGCAACGGTGGTTCCGACAAAAAAATTCCCTTCTGTCCGGTGAAAGAGCTGTAGCCAGGAGGTCAGTTGATGTTCACCGACGAATGCCAGGGCCGGCCCGATGTGAGTCGCAAATACGCTGCCCATCATGTCGATTTCCCATAGATGGGGGCCGCGCTTTAGTCCGATATCGCCGCCCCAATTCCATAAAACCTTTCCCGATTGTCCAACCACAGGGTCAAATAACGCTTCATCGTTGAAATGGGTTACGCCAGTTAAAAGACCGACATAAGCGTTTACGTCCGGATCCAAATTGCGCAGGCGGACCCGGAAAGTTTGTACCCCGCTATGATTGTCGTTGGAGTCTTGCGCAAACCCTTCGATATCGAGCGATCGCACAAATCGCAAGCGTTCGGGCACCTGCGGGGGTTTTTTCAGCACGTCTGCCATAGCTTGGCCGAGTGAACCGAGAAACAGCGTAGCCCCGAAAAGAAGGCTTAAATGGATTTTCATGGCGGAGCGCCGAAGGTAGATTATTTGCCGCTATCCGAACCGCAGCCGGAGGCGCCGCCGCAACCGTGAGTGGCGGGTTTTTTCGCCGTGGTTTTTTGTTTGCTGCTTTTGTTTTGTTTTGTCTCGTCCTTCCGTCTCGCATCATCCTTTGCCGGGACAACCGATGTCGCCGGCGACTCCGGTGATTTTGGATCGACATGGGAGACCGACGGGGCGGGGGATTTCTGACTCGAGTCCTTGGCATAAGCTGAACCGCTGAGCAGGAATGCCGAAAACGTTCCGGCCGAAATCAAAAACTGCAATCGTTTGTTGGTCATTTAATTCCCCTGGAACCCGAGTTAACCGTCTACGCTGATTAGACCATATTGTAGGATTTCATTGGCTGTTTTGAAGTGGTATATTCAGGTGTCCAATGTTCCGACAGTAACGGCCCATCCCAATTCGCGGGCGGCGGTCAATGGTAGAATTAGAAGCATCCCAAGCTCTTATGTTTGCCGAAGCTATCCCGTCGATAGAGTTGAATTTTTGAGGATTTTGGGATACAGTTGGGATACCGTTTTGTCGGAGAGCGAAATTTCGTGCGAATTTTCGCGGGTGTGGTTCAGTGGTAGAATGCGGCCTTCCCAAGGCTGAGATGTGGGTTCGATTCCCATCACCCGCTCCAATTTCTTCGGTGCAGAAAATAAATCACCCAGCGGATCAGCCCAGTCGTGCCTCGCTTCCGAGATAACTCCCAAATACCGTTGAGTCATTTCAATAGAGTATTTTCAGAACGATGTGGACGCGGCCGTTCGGGAGAAAGACTTGGCCCCGGCGACTTTCATGGCCGAGATTCCGGAGCTACCATTAAAATCTTGGTGAATCCTTCGCACAAATGGGCCTTTGTTTTTCTATCTATCCACCACCCATCGGAAGTTATAGCGTTATCGCGGACCGTCCCCCAGACTTTCAGTCCCCCAGTCTTTTACTACCCCGCCCGAGCTGGGAGAGACGAATATGTTGGGCTCCGTGATGAGCGCCTCCGAGATTCTGCCGCCATGACGCCCCGAAGGACACGAAGCGATCCACGCTCGCCTTGATTAATGAGGCGAAGGACGCGCTCATCAAGACCAAGTTCGGGTGCCGGTGAGGGGCCGACCCACACAGCAATCCCTCCGTTTCGTGCGATGCGGTTTAGCGATTCCACATCATTTTCGGCATTTCCAATTATCATTGACCGCTTCCAGACTTCATCCGCCGAGATCTTTCGTTCTTCGGCGACTTGGTGGACGACCCGCGCTAGACCATCGGCCTTATCCGTACGGGCGATGTCGACCGCCGCTGGTGAGCTAGCAACATGGAGGGATGACCATTCTGTCCCGGTCAAAGTACGGCGAAGCATGTCGGCCAAAAGTCTGGCCGCTCGACCTCTCCAGCGGAGGGCATCTTCGCGTTCGACAGTACTCCGCGCAATACGAATAGTTAAAGAGAAAGCACGGTTCTCAATAAATTCAAAATCAATCCCCAGCTTCGCTAGTTGTAGTTGATGAAAGCCAAAAGCCGATTCGGCGGCGGCACGAATTTGACTTTTCATGTCATTTGAAAGCGGTTCACCTTCAAACAAGGGATTCTGGTTCGGGAAAAGCACGAGGCTTCCCATATTGGCCACGACGTAAAGGCAGGCAGCGACAGTATCATCCACCCAGTCCGTGATCTGTCGGGCCGTATCTTCTCGCGATCCGGCCGAATTAATCACCAGCCGAGCCTCCGGGTTGGCGGCCGTAAAATCGCGCATGGCCTTAATCATGTCTACGGAAATCTGTGAGGCATCGCGGTTCGACTGACGCTTAATGAGTCCATCCTCACGGCTGCCGCCAAATAGGAGCAGTCGGCCAGGGAGCTCCTCAATTCTCGCATCCAGTGCTTCCCACGCTTTCTGAAGTGGATGCAGCCGAAAGCGGCCCATCCAGGTCGCCTCGTCGCTGTCGGCACCGCGAAGCCAGCGCCAGTGCCTGGTGAGTCCTTCTTCCAAGGGAACCAGAGACTCTTCACTAATCCCTAAAACGTCCCGCATGCGGGACGTTTCAAAAGCAGGGCGAGCAGAGCGTTTTGTTTTGGCGGGGACCAATTGATCGTCGGGAATGCCCGCTACCTTCGCAATGATCTCCGCGATCTCTTTACCGTTTCGCACCGGACCTCCAATATGAATGACACGATCGCCTTCCGGTAAGCTGTCCAGGGGAGCGACGGCCGCCGCGCGGAGCGCACGACCGACATCCTCTTTGTACATGTAGTGCCGGTCAACGTCTGAATATTCGATAGGTTTTCCCCGCATCGACCAATAAAAACTTTCTTCCACCCACCGGTCAATGGTGGCGGATTCGGACTCGGGATCATAGCCGGGACCATAAACCCCAGGGATGCGAATCGAGACGCCATTCGAGTATGTGGCCACAACGGCCTCGCTGATCGCTTTCGATAACGCATAAGCTTTGGATTTATAACGCTTGGCGGCGGCTTCGGAAAATTTATGTCGATCATCGAACTCCTGAATGAAACCCAAAAGTGTTCGACGTCGCGTCTCGGGGGAAATCTCTTGGGCAACGGTATTCAAAAAGTAGTGAGCAACGCGGGTTACCCAATCCTGCAGTACAGGCTCGAGTCTTAGATCAGATTCCCGCAACGGTCGGCCAAGGGCCGGCCAATCTACCAAATCATAGATTTGAAAAGAGGAAGCATAAACAAATCGTGGGTGACGCGGGTTAAGGTTCAAGGCATGAACAAATCCAGCGGTCGTTAAGCTATTTCCATAAATAAAACTGGCTAATACCTCATCATCCGTTGCTGTTTCTTCGCCCGGCTCGCGCGTATTTCGCACGCGTCCAGCCATATGAATAATGCTGTCGTTGTCCCGCACGATGGCGGACTCAAAATCAAGACTGGGAAATACGCCTTCACGCGTCTCGAGTCGTTGATCATTTTTGAAGTGGTAGTCCTGGGTCCGCAAGCTCTCTCCAGGCATCAATAGGGCTTGAACTCCTTTCGCCACCTCCAAGCATTGATCCACGAGGATCGCTCCGATTTGGCCGCTGGCGCCTGAAATGGCAACGGTCCGGTAGAGAAAAAGGACCCGAATCTGAATCGACTTCCACGCCACACGGACGCGAGCCCACCATTGCTCATGCGGCGAAGGGTAGCGCTCAAGCTTATAGAGCTGCGCATTGGAGAGCATGTGGCTCCGCCAATCGCCCCAGCCATCCGCGCCCGCCATGGAGGGATCGTTCATCACAAAACGCAGGGCGCTCGCCAATGTACCATGGCCGTAAACGATGACGATTTTGCCGGCATAGTTTTCGTTAATGAAATTAATGAGCGCATAAGCGCGGTATAGACAGAGAGATTCAAAGGACTCTCCGCCGGGAAATGCCGCCGTAGGATCCAAGCGCCGATAGCGGTTGGCGATCTCCCTTAGGGCCGGACCTAATTTTTTATCGATCTCTTCCAGATTCATGCCATCGGCGATGCCAAAATCAATCTCAAGCGCCTTATCACTTTCCACAATCGGGATTTTAATTCCGTCGGCGGCTAGGCGATCGGTTGTGGCTAAGCCCGTCTGGACTGCACGGTTGAGTGGACTGCGAATAACGACCAAGTCCTTGGGTCGGCTACGCGCATAGCGCGAAAATTTGGCTAACGTGCTTTCGGCGAGAATTTCTTTTTGACGGTGGCCTTCTTCGTTTAGTTGATTTTCCGCTCTATTGACCTGTCCTTGGAAGCCCTTTCGATGATTGAGGTCCGTCTCGCCATGCCGGCCAAGATAGATATCGGCTTTGAGTGTCGGCGGGGAATAGAACCTCCGCAGTCGAAACCGCCGCGTGCCAGTCGCATCGGTGCCATAACGGAAAATGAGATGGCGCGTAACCCACCATCGCCATTTGTTTTGAATAAATTGCCGAAGACGATAGCGTTTACCGGCCTGAACCCAAGCAAGATGTTCGTCAATGGCCAGGCGCAGCGTTTGGGCATCGGGAGCGAGCCGAACCCCTTTATTTTGCAAGGCAGGCGGCAATGCCCGCCCGGACCATACGGCAACTCCGCCCTGATGAGCCACCATGAGCAATGCCCCAATATCGCTTTCGCTATGTCCCGTGATAAATGTATGGGCCAGCACATGGTCGATGGATGCCCCCTGTTGACGCACGGTCCGCTCGGCCAAATCTTGAAGCGCAGCGGCTTTGTCTACGAGAACGATATCGATCGCAACGGATGTTGCATAGACGCTCAGGCCAGATTGGGGATAGCGTTCTTCCATCTTGGTCCGAATGGCGCTTGCGATCTCAGAACGGAGCGCTTCAGACGCTGCCGGGATTCTCAGCGTGACCGCGGCGGTCTTATTCGGGATTTCATAGAGGACGCCTTGTTCCCGCATAGGCGTCTCGAAAGACGCTAGCACCTCTTGAACCACGGCCAAGGCTCGAGTTTGGGTTTCGGCTGGCAGCGGATGGCTGAATATCGTTGGAAGTGATTGCCCGGGAGCGTACCCGAAGCCCCCGCCCTCAGCGTATCGGTAGAGGCAGTTTTGGACCGTCGCGCCAAATTGATGGGTCGCTTCATCGTCGATCTGCTCAATGGCTGCACCGGAAAATACCCCGAAGATAACCTCTGGGCTTACTTCTTTCCAGCGCATGAGTTTTTCGGTCATCCAAGGGTCGGCTGGTTGATAAGCTGCCGTCAAACTGTTGGTCAAATCAAAGACTCCGAGAAGGATGGGTTTATGTAGATTTTCCGCTGACTCTAACGTTGGAGCGCCGAGGCGAAACGTCCCAGCCAATGACTGCCAGAGGAGAACAATAATCACGCGGATTTTATTGAAAGCGTGGATGGATCCGCTCGCGGGTGTAGCCAAAGCTTCAGTTTGAAAGAGTGTTTGAAATGGATTGGGCCTCGCCGTGACGAACGCTGACGCTGGAATGGGGGTATTTGTGATGAGCGTAGCGACGAGCAATAGCGCTATCCACCGTTGGGCCGCCGTTAAGAGCATTTGAGAGGATACCGCGTCCTACACAAAGTGACAATGAAGCGAAAGTCTATGGGAAAGGGGGCTGGAAGACCCAGAGGTTAATTAGACTCAGTTTTTGTCCAGCGATTTGACGATGACCATCATCCCGAATGTTCAAAGGAGTTTAATTGTCAGTCCGCTGCCTGAAAAAATGGCGGGAGCGTGACAAAAAAAGCGGCCGCCGGTTTCCCGGCGACCGCTGCTCCATATCGGACCCTGTTATGAGAGTCTACTCAACGAACACATCGTGCTGTGCATTGCAACGTATGGGCACCCCAATTTCCGGTCAATTCAAAAACGGGTATGCAACTTGGCCCAAGCTTAGGTCCTAGGGTCGGCCCTGTTTGGTCTGGGAGACAATTAACATCGCCGGGATATCCACCGCTGGATATCCCGCCCATTAGAGCGACGACAGGGATTTTTTCTCCAGGATGGAAGTAGTTGGGAGGCGCTCCCGCGGGAGCGTCCGCCGTCATCACCATCCATTGGCTGGCACCGCACGCAAGGCCTGACCCGTTATGCCAAGGCAATTGAGAACCCGCGATAAAACGCCAATAGGACGTGTTCGTGCCACAATTGGTGGCTTTGTTAAAAAAAAGCCCTGGAAATTGAACATGACCGCCACTATTAGCGCCATAAGCAGCACCGCTCATCGCGAGGCTTAACAAACTAACAGCTACAACTTGTTTTAAGGGCCCGTATTCCTCCTTTTTCCAGCTGACCCTCAGCAACCCTTAAATAATAGGGAATTACCGGCAGGATCGACTAGACCCAAAGCGAGTAGGCCCATCATCAAGAGGCTACTGAAGTGTGAGGATGAGCGTGACGACGAGGTGGGGTACGTCCAGCTGCTGCAGATTCTTCTGGGCGAACGGTTTTACTTTTTCGCCCGTCTCTGTCCGATCTTCGGCTGTTCCGCAGTCATGATTTGGATACAACAGTTATATCCAGTTTAGAGTCATTCGGATGGCGACGGCGCGGGTCCTTTTAAGAGGAGCCCCGCAGCTTACTTGAATAGATAATCCAAAAGGGCTCAGGAACTGTCGCATTCCACCCCGCCAGCATCCCGTATCCCGTCAAAAATGAGATTCCCAACGTCACGGCTTTTGTGTCGCTTATAAATTGCCAGAAATCCGTCAGCCCAATCCCTTGAAAGGACGTATCGCCGAAAATCCCATAGAACGGCATCAAAGCGATCACCAAAATGGTAGACGCTACAACCGTCCGGACCAAAAACCGTACCCAGGGCGCAAGAGACATTGCTCCTGAAACAAAGAAACCCTTTTCCCGCCAGGATTGGTAGGCGCCTCCAATTAAGAAGCCAACAACGGGTATGGACCAAAGCCCTACAAAGCCATATAAGATCAGGCCCAATCCGGGTAAGGCCACCAATTGGCGGAAAGGCTCAATCCAGGTAGCTTGTTTACGTCGATAAAGATCTGCGTTCTCTCTACTGCTGTTTTTCTGCGAATTGGAGATGGCACTATCCGAAATGTTCTTGCGTGGCCGACGCGCCAGCTCAAGGACTTTTTTTACTTCTTTAGGATCCCCCCACGCGCCGGCTAGAGCCTTAGGATTGATAGATGTCGGGTCAATCCTGTGTTTCTTCAAGAACAAATCAATTGCCTCTGCACGAACCAGGTTTTGGCGTCGGCGTAGGAACGAGAGGCCCCATGCAATGCCCCCTATGCCAACCGATCCAGGAATAATGATGGATGGAGATAACAGCGTCTGGGATTCATTAATAATCTCATTGGCTGCCGGCAGAGGCTGGAGATCATAACCTTGCGCGACTGGATTCTCCGATCCTTGAAGTTCTTTCCAAACGTAGCCAGCTAAGGTCCAGCATTTGAGATCTTTCAGTCCGGCGAACTCCCGCCAAGCCAAACCCTGTGTCTTGGACGATAACTCTGAGAATTGTTTGGGTTGTGGTGAAAAGTCCAGAACTCGCTCATGGCCGCGGTGATGGATGCTTGGATCGCGTGCTAACCACAAAGCAAGACGTAGCGGAATGAAATTAAAATCAAGTCCATGGCCAGACTCGGTTACTTCGGTTGATCTATTTTGCAAGCCAAGTCTTAGGAATTTCGAAATGATGTATATGGCGCCCTTAAACCCTTGAATCGCACCTATTCCGGCGCGGACCTCCATCAGTGTGATGGCGTCATTTTTGGGCAAGGCAAGTCCATGCAATATGTCATAGACGTGTATGGCTTCATGCCGTTCGCTGTAGGCTCGCCAAAGTTGGCCTGCCCACCGGGCCATGGCGGCACGATCATAGGCCCCCGACGGGGTTTGTGCGGCGGGCGGAATGGATTGGATGAATAAGTTTATGCGGGCCCGTTCGATGGGATCAGCTAACTCGCTTTCGTTGAGTAGTTTTCCCTGTCCCAATGAAGGATATTTTAGGAGAAGTCGATCGTAATCCATTAACATTTCTTCGCCTTCCCACGCTTCCATGCGTGGGTCGATGAAGACCTGGTTTGTTCCCGAACGGGTGTACATATCACCGGGGTGTGGCCAGGTAGGGGAAATCTCAACCAATGTACGAACCAGGCTCGGTCCAAAGCTGAAAAGTTGAATCGTGACTGGCTCTGGCGTTACCTCGAGAGGAATGCTCTTGGTTTCAGCATTGATCACCCGTGCAATAATGAGGTTAGGTAAGTTCTTGTTAGCCCCACTCCACACGTATTCAAAAAGAAGGCCGTAGCGAGCAAATACGGATGGAAAGAGCTCATGAAAAAGGAGAATTTCATTCTCCGTGCCGCTGGCGGTTAAGGCTGACTGGGCTAGATTTCGTTCGGCGGGTGTTAATTCCCCTAGCTTATTTAGCCTATCGACATACGACCAGACGAGGTCAGCGACACCTTTGTAATAAAGAGCCTTACGAGCATCGTATTCTTCCACTTTTTTTTCTACTTGGATCCTCATACCGCCATCGGGTAACCGGAAAAAATTTTTATCCTGAAAGTCGCGTGTCAGCTCGTTGATTTGAGCCACTAGCGCATCCACTTCTGGAGGTATTGTCCTGGGAAACTGAAAGTTTAGAGGCTGTAGCTTGACAATAT
>JBBQYF010000032.1:0-19281 GCA_038208955.1 Elusimicrobiota bacterium | reverse complement strand
CCCTTCAACGTCAACGCGCGATGAACCACGACACACCCACGGCTTTGATGTTTACGGCCTGAGCCCTCACCCCGGCCTGCGGCCGCCCTCTCCCACCTGCGGCGGGCGAGGAAAAACTTGGGGAACCACTAAAGAGACGCCCCTTGACGGGGCTGACGGCTGTTAACCAGAAAATTTATAATAGGGTGACAGGCGGGTCGATCAGCGTCACGGGGGGAGGCTTAATGAACTGGAACAACTTGGCTGGAAAATCGCTAGAGGGATTAGCGCTCGCACGAGAGGAGGCTGCCGCCGTTCTTGAGGCGTCCCCGCAGGAGACGATTGGGCTTGTCGCGGCGGCCTATCAGGTGCGCCAACGGCATTTTGGAAACCGAGTGCGGTTAAACTATTTACTCAATGCCAAAAGCGGGTTGTGTCCCGAAGACTGCCATTATTGTTCCCAATCAAAAATTTCTGAGGCACCGATCGAAAAATACGCTTGGCTAAGCGTCGAGAAAGCGCTCGAAATGGCCGATCGAGCCGTCGCCTTGCATGCCGGCCGTTTTTGTATGGTGGCCTCAGGGCGGGGACCGAGCGCCAAAGAGCTCGGGCATGTGGTCGCCTGTGTCAAAGCGGTGCGCGAAAAGCATCCGCATCTCGAAATTTGTTGCTGCCTTGGACTACTATCGGACGGGCAGGCGGAATCGCTCGAGCAAGCGGGTGTTCATGCCGTCAATCACAACCTCAACACGAGCGAACGGTATTATCAGCAGATCTGCGACACCCACACTTACGCGGATCGCATGGACACCGTTCAGAAAGTAAAAAAAGCAGGTCTCTCTGCCTGCAGCGGCGCTCTCGTCGGAATGGGTGAAGAAGCGGGCGACATTCTAGATTTAGCTTATGCGCTGCGCGACCTCGGCGTCGAATCGCTGCCGGTCAATTTCTTGATGCCGATTTCGGGTACGCCGCTCGAAGGTCGCTATCACCTGACCCCTACGCGTTGTCTGAATATTTTAAGTCTCTTCCGGTTCTTGAATCCGAAAGCGTCTCTACGCATCTCCGGCGGACGTGAAGTCCATTTGCGTTCGCTGCAGTCGCTCGGCCTTTACGTCGCGAATTCGATTTTCATCGGCGACTATTTGACGACGAAAGGACAGCCCGCAGAAGCCGATCTCGCGATGATTCGCGACCTGGGGTTTGAGATCGAAGGTGACATCTCGGTTCCTGAAAGTACGCCGATGCGCCTGCCCGAGGTCGTTCTCAAATGACAGGGTCCACGCTAGAACCCGTGGCGGTCACCATTCCCGTTGCGCAGCCTCTGCCGCGGCTCGCTTCTCGGAAATCAAAGAAGACGGTTTTAATTACGGGCGCCTCGCGGGGTATTGGCCGGTCGCTAGCTTTGGCCTTCGGCCGCGCCGGATATGCCGTGGGCGTCAATTATCAGCGCGAAAAGGCCAAAGCCGAAGTCGTGGTCGGAGAAATAATGGCCGCCGGAAATACCGAAGCGATGGCATTAGAAGGCGATGTGCGCGACTCGCTCAAAGTGCGCCAAATGATCGATGAGATGCTGGTCCGGTGGGGAAGACTCGATGCTCTCGTCAATAACGCCGGATTGGCGCGCGACCGGACGATCCTTAAAATGACCAATGGCGAATGGAATGATGTGGTTGATGTTAATCTCAATGGAACGTTCTGGTGTCTGCGCGAGGCGGCGCGCGTGATGAGCCGACAGAAAGAGGGGACGATCATTAACATTTCCTCCTATATTGCGATGCGTCCCGGTTTCGGGAACGCCAACTATTCCGCCGCGAAGGCCGCGGTGATTGCGCTGACGAAAGCAGCCTCCCGAGAACTCGGCCGCTACCATATTCGCGTGAACGCTGTGCTGCCGGGCTTCCACGCCACCGACATGAGCGCTTCACTCAAAGGGGACCAACAGCAACGCTTGATCATGGAGCATGTCTTGGGCCAAACCACGCAGCTCGACGACTTAACCCGCATCGTCTTAGAACTGGCTGAAAACGCGAGCATCTCCGGCCAGGTTCTGAACGTCGATTCTCGGATTTTGTGATGAACGAGGTCGTCGTGACGGGCCTCGGCATCGTCACGCAGTTCGGTGCGGGGGGGGATTTTCACTGGCAACTGCTGAGCGGGGAACCGTTGGCCGGCCGGCGACGCGATGAGGGATTCGACGGGGCGCGCGCCATGGTGGACCAGGCCGCAGGCGAAGCGCTGACCCAAGCGGGATTCTGGCAGGACGATACCCTGCATAGCGTTGACCCAGAGCGCGTCGGTTGTACCGTCAGTGCTTCCAAACCTTTTTTTCCGGACTCGGGCGCCGACGTGATTCCGCCGGAGCGCATCAACGAATATTGTCGAAGCCGTTTTGGCTTGGGGGGCGAAGCACGCAATACGATTGCCGCCTGCGCGACCGGCGCCTATTCGATTGCCCTTGCCGCATCTTGGATTGAACAGGGTTTGTGCGACATCGTTTTAGCCGGATCGGTTGAGCCCGCTGCCCATCCATTAATTGCGGCCGGTTTCGCCCAGATGGGAGTGCTTAGTGCCGACGGCATAACGCGGCCTTTTGATCAGCAACGTTGCGGCTTTGGTTTCGGTCAAGGAGCGGGAATCGTCGTCCTTGAGTCGCGCGCGCATGCCGCAAAGCGCGGTGGCCGGCTGCTGGCGCGGTTGTCCGGCTGGGGTCTCGGCGCTGACGGTCACAGTGCCGTCGCCTTTAATTCGAACGGGCAAAAAATTGCCGACGTCATTGCCCGGGCGCTCGGTAAAGCTCAACGGTCGCCGTCCGAGGTCCGGCACGTGAACGCCCATGGCACCGGCACGCGACAGAACGACTGGATCGAAACCCAAGCGCTCCGAAAAGCTTTTGGGTCGGCCGCCGAGCAACTCATGATTTCCGCGACAAAAGCCACGACGGGCCATCTCCTAGGCGCCGCCGGCAGCATTGAATTTATTTTCACCGTCCTAGCTTTGCGCCATCAATTTATCCTGCCGACGACGACGCTCGAATCAGCGGATCCGGAGTGTGCGCTCGATTACACGCCACGGCAAGGGCATCGCGCCACGTTTGACCATGCCATGTCGCTGTCTTTCGGATTCGGGGGACCGATCGGCGCTTTGGTAGTCAGTCGATGAAGCCGCCTCGCGAACAGCTTATCGAACTGGAATCAAGTTCACTGGGTCGTTCTCTGCATCTCGTTTCTTCACGCCAGGGCGCGGCGCGCCTGTCGATCGACAGCCAAGTGCTGCTTAACTTTTCCTCGAATAATTACTTGGGATTGGCCAACCATCCGCAGGTGGTTGCTGCCGCGCAGCGCGCCTTGCATGAATGGGGCGCGGGCGCGACCGCCTCGCGGCTTATCAGCGGCACCTGCACGTTGCACCGCGATCTGGAAAAACAACTGGCGGATTTTTTGCAAAAAGATGCCGCCCTGCTGTTCCCGTCGGGGTACATGGCCAATCTCGGAATTGTGACGACCTTGGTCGGCCGCGGGGATGCGGTACTCGTCGACCGGCTGTGCCATGCCTCGATCATTGATGCGGTCCGGTTATCAGGAGCAAGACTATTTGTTTACCGGCATGCGGATGTGGCTCACGCCGAAGCGGTGATGCGCCGAACGGCGCGTTACGCCCGCCGATTGCTGGTTACCGAAAGTTTGTTCTCGATGGATGGGGACTTTGCTTCGCTCCGCCGGTTGTCGGAATTGTGCCGAACCCATGGGGTTATGTCGATGGTCGACGAAGCGCATGCCATCGGGGTTTGGGGATATCACGGGCGCGGCGTCTTGGGGATGGAAGGCATGGACGCGCCTTGGGATATCGTTGTCGGCACGTTGTCTAAAGCCTTGGGGTCCCAGGGGGGATTTGTCGGGGCGTCCCAGGACGTGATCGATTTACTGATCAATAAAGCTCGACCCTTTATTTTTACGACCGGGTTGTCTCCGGTGTGCGTCGCCGCCGGCCAGGCGGCTCTCTCGCTTGTCCAAGAAGACGCGTCCCCGCGCGTGAAACTGCAGCCGCTGTCGGCGCGCTTGCGCGACGGGCTGCGTCTGCAGGGTTGGGATATCGGGGGCTCGACTAGCCAAATCGTGCCGATCATGCTGGGAAGCGCCCAAGAGGCCTTGCGCTGCGCGGCACACCTGCTGCGTCACGGCCTATACGCCCCGGCGATCCGGCCGCCGACAGTTCCGGCTCGACGATGCCGCATCCGGTTCTCAGTAACCGCCGACCATCGCGACGCGGATGTCGATGCGCTGCTCAATGCCCTGGTGTTGTTCCGAGAGGCGCGGTGACCGGCCTATTCATCACGGGTACGGATACGGGAGTGGGGAAAACGGAAGTGGCCTGCGGATTGGCGGGACTCTTGAAAAACGCCGGTCTTCGCGTCGGTGTGATGAAGCCCATCGCTACGGGCGACCGCGGGGATGCCAGAAAACTTTGTCGCGCAGCCGGAGTGGAAGAACCGCTACGCTTAATTAACCCCCAGTTTTTTAAGAAGCCGCTTGCTCCCATGGTCTCCGCGAGAGCCGAACGACGGAGTATAAACTTACTTGATGTCGCACGCTGTTACCGTCTGCTCTGCAAAAAATACCCGACGATGATCGTCGAAGGTATTGGCGGCGTCCAGGTGCCGCTAGGACCTGAGATTTACGTGGCTGACTTAATTCGCACGATGGGTCTGCCGGCGTTGCTCGTCGCGCGGGCGGGACTGGGCACCATCAACCACACACTCCTCAGCCTCCAGGCGCTTAAGGTCGCGCGCGTGTCGGTCCTGGGCATTATCTTAAATGGGGGGAGCGGGCGAAGTCTTCCGGAGCGAACCAACGCCGCGGCGATCCAGGAGCATACGCCGGTGCCGGTGCTGGGCCATCTCGTTTTTCGCAAGGAAATCCAGCAAAATCCCAAGGCGGTCATAGAGGCTCTTTCCAGACTTCCGAAGGTATGGGGATTGCTAAAGTCGCACTTTGGGATGGCCTAATGCCGGCGACGCAAAGTCGGCTTGCGTCGCTCGATAAGCGACACCTTTGGCATCCGTTTACTCAACAAACCGAATGGGCAGAGCGTGAGCCCCTGATCATTAAATCGGGACAGGGTGTGTGGCTTAGGGACGCGAACGGTCGGCGGTTGTTAGATGGGGTGTCCTCCCTGTGGGTTAACGTCTGGGGTCACCGGCGCCGCGAATTAGATCAAGCGATCATCCGGCAACTCCGCCGCATTGCGCATTCCACATTTCTGGGTTCCACGCATGAACCCGCTATTCGACTGGCCGAACGTTTGGTCGACTTGGCCCCCCGCTCACTATCCCGCGTATTTTTTTCCGACAACGGTTCGACGGCTGTTGAAGTGGCGGTAAAAATGGCTTACCAGTATTGGCAACTGAAAGGCCGGATGGAAAAGAATAAATTTGTTTCTTTGGAAAATGGATATCACGGGGACACCGTTGGAGCAGTTTCGGTAGGAGGCGTCAAATTGTTTCATCGGCGGTTTGAGAAGCTGCTTTTTAAAGGATGGCAAGTAAAAGCGCCTTCAGTAAGGAGGGGAAGTAAATTCAGGAGTCAGAAAATGAAGGGAAAGGTAGAACGTTGTTCGGATATTTGCGGAGCCTCAATAAAGATCGGGACGCGGCGTTGCCAGATGGCGTCGGTGCTCGAGAGGCATCATCGTCGTATTGCGGCGGTCGTGATGGAACCCCTGGTTCAGGGAGCGGCCGGAATGCGAATCATGCCGGCCGGATATCTCGCGCACGTGGCGGCGCTTTGCAAGCGCTCCGGGGTTTTATTAATTGTCGACGAAGTGGCTACGGGTTTTGGGCGCACGGGGACAATGTTCGCGGTGGAACAAGAGGGGGTCTCTCCGGATTTTTTGTGCGTCGCGAAGAGTCTGACGGGGGGCTACTTGCCGCTCGCGGCGACGCTCACGACAGAAGCCGTATTCAAAGCGTATCTCGGTCGGTATGACGAGTTCAAAACATTCTTTCATGGTCATACGTATACCGCTAATCCGCTTGCTTGCGCGGTGGCTTTAGCCAACCTTGAATTATACCGAAGGCACGGCCTTCTGCGAAACGTTCGGGCGCGCGCCGCGCAACTCAAGGCGGGCTTGGACCGTTTTGCCGATCATCCGCATGTTAAAGCCGTGCGGCAAGCAGGACTGATGTGCGGAATCGAACTCGCCTTAGACCGGGCCGGTGGGCTTGACTACCCTCCGGGCCAACGCGTCGGGCTTAAAGTTTGCGACGCGGCCATCCGCCGCGGCCTTTGGCTTCGACCCTTGGGCGACGTCCTGGTCTTAATGCCTCCACTGGTTATTTCAGAAAAAGAAATGCGATTTTTACTGAACGTGGTGGAAGAATCGATTAACGAAGTGACGATGAGCGGCGAGGGCAAAGAGCTACCCAATCGAAAAACTAAAAACCAAGAATCAAAAACTGACAATGCACGCGCAAGGTAGCTTTTCGTTCTAAGTTCTGGCTTTTATTTTTGGTTTACGTATGCCGCTTTCCCCTTGTCTTCCCCTCAAACTCCTCACATACTTCCTTCGTCTATGGCCTCCTGGTTTTCAACCATTTTTCTTGATCCGGAATTCAATCGCAAGCGTGAATTTTTGCAACGGGTTTCCCTCTTTCAAGGAATTTCTCGTCGCGAATTTGGAACCTTATTTCAGGCGTTGGTGTCGCGCGATTACCAGCCGGGAGAAATGCTTTGTAAGGAAGGCGACATCGGTCGGGCGCTTTTTATTCTCGAATCGGGGACGGTCGAGGTCACGCGGAAAGCCGGAACCTCTGAGCCTCGGCGACTGGCGCTTTTAAAATCGGGAGACTATTTCGGCGAGATGTCGCTGATCGATGAGCAACCGCGGACCGCGACCGTGATCGCTACCGAGCCGGTGCGCGCGTATTTGCTTTATAAAACCGAGATCGACAAGTTACTAAGACAAGCGCCGCACATGGGCGCGGCGATTATGGCCCATCTGGCGGCGCTGCTGGCGGTCCGGCTGCGATCGCACATGAGCCGCATGCCCTTCTCCCTCGATTCCACCGATACAATCGAACCCAAAGTGGCCGCGTGAATCAGATGGGACGCTATCTCGTCCCGGCCGTATTATTGGCCCTGGCGATTTACTTTATTTTTCAAGTTCATCATGTGCTCTTGCCTTTCGTATTGGCGGCAACGCTAGCCTACTTGCTCAACCCTCTCACCCGTCTGCTAGAAGTTCGTGGGATCCGGCACCGCATCGCGGCGCTTGGCGTATTTATGTTGTTTATGAGCCTGGTGCTGGCCGCTGGTTATGGCGTCATCACCGCGGCGGGGCACGAAGCCTCGAGGTTGTCAACGGATTGGCCACGCGTTACGGCACGTTTCCAGGAACTGGCGATTATCGGCCGCGCACTGCTCGACCGGTTCCCAGCTCTCGAGCCCATCGCTCAAAAATTACTCAGCCGAGAATCGGCCTATGGAGTTCTCGAGAAAACACCGTCGATGGCGCTGCACGCTTTGCCGATCGTTGAGATCACGTTCCTCGTTCCTTTTTTAACGTTATTTTTTCTCCTGGATGGCGGCACACTCCGCGACAAGGCCCTCGGTCTCGTCCCGGCTCGCTATGTCGAAATGATGCTCAGTATTTTGGTAGAGATTGACAATTCGCTCGGCAACTACGTACGCGGACTTTGCATTCAGGCATTATTTTTGGGATTATTGGCCGGGATTGGTTTTTCGGTCATCGGGTTGCACTATAGCGTGCAAATTGCCGTATGGGTCGCCGCGACCAGCATGATTCCGCTCGTCGGTGCGATCAGCGCAGCCTTAGCCGGCGGCCTCGTGGCGCTCGTGCAGTGGGGAACCGTTGCGGGGGTCGTCAAGGTGCTCGCGATCTCGACCGGCATTCGCCTCCTGGACGACTGGCTGTTGCACCCGTTAATTTTGCGCCGGGCCATTCACATTCACCCGGCGGTCACCGTGTTTTCGCTGATGGCGGGTGGATCCCTTTTCGGTATCTGGGGACTACTTTTCGCCGTACCGGTTTTCTGCATGGTGAAGGTTCTAATGGAAGTGGTTTGGCAATGGTACCGATCAGAGTACGGCTTTCAACCCCCGCATCCACTTCCAGAAATTTCGCACATACCGCTGATCTAAAGACCAACGGAAAAGAAAATCAAGTAACTAAAAACCCATAACCAAGAACAGAGTTTTTGGCTCTGCCTTACTGGTTTATCTTTTTCTGTTGGTGTTGGATTGGGGGAGTTAATCCCGACAGGTGTTTCTATTAGGCGGCAGTTTTGATGGCGATGGACATGAAGCTGCTGCGTATGGGAACCGTTTTTTCCCAGAGTTTCGGCAGCCCTGAGAGACCGAGAAGCGTATTGAGGATTCCACTCGACGCGGACGGGTCGGCCGGAAGGAGCGCGTTCATTTGCTCGACCGTCGAGCCGAGGACGGCGAGTTCAAGCGCCCCGTCTTGGCGGTGTTGGCGCACTTCTTTCCGCTGGGCATACCAACCCGTCACCGGTTTAAAGATATGAGCTAAGAGCGCTTTAACGGCATTCCAAGCGGATTCCAGAGTGGTCTGATTTATCGGACTGTTGGGTCCAAGGCTGTAGGCCTGGTGTTGATTCAAGTTGTCGTGTTTGATGATCAGCGGGACGGCGAGTGCGACAGCGACCGCCCCAAAAAAGATGGCCACTAGCGCGGGGGCCCCTAAGAGAAATGCCGCTACACCGGCGGCTGTCGCCGCGGCGAAACTAGCCGAGTCCTTCATCATGGCATGGACGCCTTCGTCCTGCAGGGCCGCGGGATTAAACTGTTGATGAATCCTCTCGAAGAGGTGAGTGGTTTGTAAGTGAGCCAAAACCGAGCCGGGTACGAGCGCGAACAGGACGGTCGCGTGATTCAGCGCGTCAGGGAGGTGTTGGGCCATATGCTGTAGACCCATCGCGGCTAAAACAGTTATTAGGGCGCCAACCAGGCCGATCGCTCCTGCCGTTAGAAATTCAACGCTTACCGCCACACCGCGTCGATCGTAAAAGTCCCAATCCTTAAAGAATTTGCCGCCGGATGGATTTTTGTCCACCTTGAACTGTTGCGGGGTGCTAAATAGTATGTCATCGGCTTCTTGGTTCGTGAATAGGGCGTCGGGGTCTTGGTCGTGAAATGCCTTCGGGATCTGTTGTCGCATCTTCTGCCAACGATCCAAATGTTCGCGCCAGGGGTATTTCGTCTCTTTAGGTTTAACTTCCACCGTAAGTGAGTCATTTTTCGAATGGTCTTCAATCGTAAAAACCGATCCACGCCGTCCGATTTGGAAGTTAATGTTCGCCAGGTCCGGTAACACCGTCCCGGACAATACGGTTTGATTGTCTGGAAGACCAACAAAATCAGTGGGATTCGCAGTATTCACTAAAAAGTAACTATTTCCGGCCAGCCCGCCTCGTCTCGCCAGCTCATCCGGGAGGTCAGCCGAAGAGAGGATTTCGTAAACGGCACTATGCCCCCATTTCAGTTTGATTGATTCCGACGCGTAATTCGCTTTGACGGCTCGAGCGGCAATCTGGCTTAAGAGGCCGCTTTCCTTATGAGCCAATAATAATGAAAGCGCAGAATTCGGATTTTCGGTATCAAAATATTGCGACGCGGCGAATTCGGACAAATGCCCGGTAACGTTTTTTAGTTGGGCGATTTTTTTGTCTAACGCGTCTTTTTTCTTCAGAAGAACTATTACTTCCTGAACCTGCTCAGCGCTTGCTGAGGTACGCGTGGCGGGATCCAGCAGCGTCGCGTCTACTCTAGCTGACGTCAGCGCAACGATTAAATTAATCTCGCGAGTTTGGAGTGCATCCTTCTGTGTCGCGCGGCGGGCGGTCAGTGGCCCCTGAATCATACTCAGTCTCAGAACTTCCCTCTGCGCATTGCTACGAGAAATAATTTGGTTCCGCTCAAACGTTTCGGTGTCGGTTAGGAACGTTTGATGTTGTTCAATGCTTAAGCGAGCCATCCAGTTTCCCCACGAGTCCCATTCCTCGGCCGAGGCGACCTTAACCACAGGCTGCGTTTGCGTCGGGGTCGAGATCTCGAAGTGATTGCCCAAGCGTTTTATGGTGAACGAAGCGACATCCTTTATCGTAGGACCGTCGAAGGTCTTGCCGTCACGCAATACGATAAATTGTTCGGAACCGAATTTGTCGCGATCGACGAGCACATAGTCCGCGTCTTTGGCGTTACGCGCCAAATCGGGCTGTAGCGCTCTCACGTCGTTTATGGAATAAATCGCCAGGCGTTGACTCGTCTGGCCGATCTCAACGGTAATATAAATGGGGTCACGGTAAACCATTAACCGGTGTCGCGCAATGCGGTCCAAAGAACCGCTTTGGATTCTGGCGTTCAATGTTTGGATCATGGAACTTACTTCACCATTAAATTTCTCCAAATCAAATTGTTTGTCGGTATGTGGCAGAACATCCCGGATGTCGCGTATCGCTTTTCCCAGCTTTGAAGTCCCCGTCTTCGAGAGTTCAAGATAGGCCGCGGCATTCGTCGCATCAAATTCGTAGCCTAACGACAAAAGCGATTGCGTCCGCGAGTCTTGCCAAAGTTGCGCGGCCTCTTCCGGCGGCAAGGCTCCAGTGGCCAGTTTCGTCAAAACCAGAATGAACCTCTTTTCCGCTGCCGACAAGGCCATTCCCGATGCCGCGACGGCGGTAATATTATCGATATGCCCTGTTTCCGGTTGACCTGTAAGAAGTTGGTCAATCTTTTTATCTTGTTCATGCGCTGCGGCATAGGCTAAGGCGGCTTCTTTCAGCGCCAAAACGCTGCTTTCTGGGGACTCGTGACCTGCCAAAATCGTGGCCAAAAGTTCGGGACTTTCGTGTTGATTCTTGTCGATGTTGGCACCGGTAAGCTGCGCTTGGTGGGCGCCATACGCCACCGGGTCCGAGACGCCGTCACTCATGAACAGGAGTTGCTCGACGAGGGAAAGATCGACCACCGCAAAACTATCCTGCGATTCATCAATGATTGGAACCGGTTGACCCTGGGCAAGAGCTTGCGTCAGGAGATTGCGAAGTTCGTGAACGGAAGCATCGGCCTCCGTCATCGATAGCCCGACCACCTTTCCGTCTAGGATTTCTTGGATGCGCGAATGGTCCTTCGTAATTTGGGCGATGACATTTCCGGGGTAGCGCGCCAATACCCGAGAGTCGCCGACTTTTAACACGTATGCCGTTCCATCGATTTTGACGGCCAGGGCGACCGTTGTACCTAATCCGGCCATTGTCGGATCGATTGCGACCAATACCTCTAGGTCAGCCACAATCTCGGAAACTAGCTCCTGGAAGACGGCCTTAACTTCCGCGGTGGTCATGCTCTTGCGAAAGCGGCCCATTTTTAAGGCCCTCACAAAGTGATATCGGGCGATATTGCTGGCTAGTTGACCATTTCCCATTCCCCCCATTCCATCGGCTAGTCCCTCCAGGACGATGCCCTCGTTTTCTCCCAGAATGACCGCGTCTTGTTGCTCGCCTTTGTATTTCGTGCCCACGTCTTGAGCCGCCGCCACACCGGCCACCTCGCTCGTCAGGAAACTGGTTTCCACATTCTTTTTTAGGGATTGGACGTAATCGGTGGCGTGTGCATGCGCCGTATTGTAGAAAAGAGTTTCGTAATCCATCGCTTTTTTCAAGTCAATAGACTGAAACTTGGCGGCCGATGTAACAATGGCTTTTTGACGGGTGCGGTCGGCCGTCGGTTCATTGAGGATACCCAGCAGTTCATCACGACTGGCCGTTGACAGCCATTCCTGATCCAGCACGGTCAATTCGCCGGGTTTAGCGCGCTGGCGCTCTATGACAGAGGCAAGGACGTGCGCCGTCGGTTCGTCTAATGAAGGGTAACTCTGTCGCAGCATGATCTCGGTCATTTCATGCTGCTTGGCTTCTTCCCGCCCTTCCGGCGACCGATGGCTGTTCACAACAATGATATTTCTGCCCAAGAGCAGCGACTCGAAATAATAACCGTCGCGTCTCGTCCCCAGGTCGTATTCGATAACGATCGCAATACTCCCATCCGACTCCGTGCCAATTTTTTGACGCGCAAGGTTTTCAAATACCGTTTCCAGACCCTGAAGCTTCCGCAAATCCTCGTTAAACGCTTCATCGCGCCGCCCCCGGCTTTTGTTTTGACCACGAAGATTACGTGCGTTTCCGGGCGCCGTCAACGACACTTCTTCGTTACTTCTGCCGGCGGTCAGATTGGAATCTCCGTCATTTTTGCGAAAAGCCGACTCTGGGATGTTTGTTGGAACATGAGAGGCTGTCTGCCTTAACACGCCGGCGACTCTGGGCGCGAAAAAATGAAAAGCGTTGGCTAAGAATGAGGCAAGCTTCGGGTTGCGGTTCATCCAGGCACGGACATTCTGCCAATCCAACCGAAGCAGTATCCGTACAATATTCCAAGCACGGATTTCGAACAGCTCATGATCGCGAACTTTTTTAATGTTTCCAAACTCGGCATCGACGTACATGACGGGTTCCCCATACTGGCGCCCCAGTCCTATATGCCCTAATTGCCCGGTCCGCCGGAAGAGGCCTTGCACAGGGATCACGGGCACACGCTCGGCCAAGGAAACACCCTTAACGTAAGGACGCAATCGATCCAGTTCCAGAGCGGGGGAAAGGTCGTTTGGTGGGAAGTGATCCGACTGAACATACGGGTCAGCACTGTCATCCCGGGACACATTGACCGCTTCTGTCGGGAATGCCTTCAAAATGGGATCGCCGTGAAGTGCGCCCGTGATGGAAATAATATTTTCATTATTTCGGCTTAACAGTTTCACCATCGCCTGGTCGCGCTTAACGATATATTCGATAAATTGTATCCATGCGAAAATATCTTTCTCGGCCAGGCTGACAATATCTAAATCTGTAAACATGGCAAGATGCTGGCGGATCTCATTGTTAGGTGGGACGTGTTTAGCTTCAATTAATTCGGTAATATAGTGATCCCAACGACTATAAAGATTTTTGCCATCGGGACGATTCTTCAAAGCTTCTCGAAGGCTCAAATGAGTGCTACGAACAGTTTCACTCCAGATATAATGTTCCTCCTTCAATTGCTTATCGTCGATGGCAATCTCGTGAATGCCCAGCGGGCTCACATCAGGATCGTGGTGAATTAGAAATGAGGCAGGCCCGTAATAAACTAAATAAAGATCTTCTGCAACCCGTTGAGGATTTTCCACGTTGGATAGCTCCGCGAATTGGCGGAAAGACTCGAGCATCTGGGTATCATTTTCCTGATTGTCGAGCAAAGCTTCCTCTGAGATTTCCCTAGCGATCCCGGTTATATGATTTGCCGGATTAAGGATAAGTTGCTTCATCAGGGTGAGGTCGTGACGATAGTTGTCAATCGTGGGACGTAAGTTGGCAAGATACGTAAGTAAATACTTGTGGCTTAGCTCGGCATCGAGACCCAACAAGCTATGCAAAAAAGGCATAAAAGTCATCATGATCTGCGGACTAACGTGCGAGTGTCCAAGTACAAAAATCCGTCTTTTTGGATTCAAACGTGTTTGTCCATCCACCCGCAGCGCCCTTGGCAGCCCGTCGGAAACGATCTGATTCGCGAAAGCATGACTCACGCGGTTTTGTGGCCCCGCCGCCAGATTCGGGTCGGTCGAGGCTGAAGACGAGGTGCCTGTAATCGGAATTGTTTTTGAGGGCAACCCCCCGCCCAGGCGCATCGTGCCAAGAATCGCATTAACATTCAACCTATTCGTCCCTCGATCTGCGACGGGAGCGACATCTAGAGGATACGACGCTTCGCGGTTATCCCCGTAAAGCTCCTGCACGTAAGGAGATAGATTCTCTACAAGAATCCGGTCGCCGGCCAAAACGGTGATTCGAGCGCTTTTAGACGTTAGCGGAGCACCTTCGCGTTGCAGGCGGTATCCCGTTTTACCTTCGCTGGTGCCGACGACGACCACGTCCCCTATTTTAAGCGCGCGTAACCCAAGACCATGCGAGT
This sequence comes from Elusimicrobiota bacterium, assembly GCA_038208955.1. Taxonomy (GTDB): domain Bacteria; phylum Elusimicrobiota; class Elusimicrobia; order 2-01-FULL-59-12; family 2-01-FULL-59-12; genus JBBQYF01. The sequence goes on along the minus strand of JBBQYF010000032.1, from coordinate 5,263 downwards.
CGCGATCTTCAACAACATACAAGATGTCGTCGTAAAACCGAGGTGTCGATTGAGGAGGGCGAGCGTTGTAATAATCTTTAACGGACTCAATGCGAAGAATTGTTGTCAATCCCTGATATAGGGAAAGCACGCCTTTATAGGGGATAATTTGGCTATCCAGCGTTGGCACCTCGCCGGCCTCCAATCGAAGCCGTCGGGGCTGCGTCAGGGGGGGAACCGTACCGAGCGTGCTTTGATAGGTTTTCACAGCGTCAGGTTTGGTTTCATCAGGCCATCGCTGCAGGCGTTGCGTGTTAATTTCGACAGCCGTCGTATCGTACAGGGTCTCTTTTCCTAAAGAGTTCATGCGTTGCTGAGCGGCACCAACGAGATCGGCGCTAACGTGGGCGATCCGACCAGATCTGATTACGTCTTCGATCCCGTCTCCGAGGATTTTCGGAATACCGGGCGAAATGAGGATTAAACGCGTGCCGGTGGGAAGTTGAAATCGACCCCAAGACGGGGCCAATCCTTGCTCGGCGCCTAAGGCCGATTCGTTCACCAATCGCGACCGGTGAGCATTGCTTCTTTGCTGAGCCTCTGCGATCTGGCCGGGTTTCCATGCGATCACGCCGGGGACGTCGTCTACGGTCAGACGTTGGATGGATCCCTCCGACTCGAACTGTGCATAGATCCGCGATTGGCCCACATGCAGTGTCGTGACGTCTGTTTTAGAAGGATCCTCGGCATTTGGCCGGGTAATTACTAACGTGACCATCCCCGTTCGCGGCCTTGAGCTATGAAATCGACGGTTGTGGTCTTGTAAGACACCATGAACTTCGAGGAGTGTCTTTTTCAGCGCGTCAAGAATCTCTTCCTGAGAACCGCTCCACGGAAGCCCTGAAAAGCCCTTCTGGATGGCCGCCCCAATTTTGTCAACCGCAGTGGATCCTTCCAAGCCCGAGGCATTACCGGTGATCAAGGCAATCGCCTGGCTTTGGGTCAGGGGGTCCTCGTGAGTAACGACAAATTCTTTGGTCGCCGTGGACGATGTTTGTTTAGGTTTTGAAACTATGACCGGCGGCAGTGTATCGAGAGCGAAGGCATCCCGCTCTAAAATACTGGACATCGTTCGGCTATAAGTCTCCGCAGAGACAGGACTAGTGGCCATCCTCAAAACGTTGCGCACGATCTGACGATCGGTTTCGGCGAGTTGAATATCGATTTCAGCGCCCCGGCCGGTTGCTTCATGAATCCATTCATGTCCAATTCCCGAGGCAAAGTGCGCGTCGGCCGAGATAGAAGCGGCGGAATCGCCGGTAAGCTTGGCACGATGCTTCATGTCGACGAGGGCGCGGCTTATGAAAATTAAATTGTTCGCTTCATGATCTTCAAATAAATGAGAGGACTGTTCCGCAATGCGGAGGTAAACGGGCCGTTCGGCGCGGTTTGTCAGCTGGGCCAATGAGACGTTGCCAACCTCAACGTGACTGTGCAATGCCAGTCCGAGTAAATCAAAAATTTCCGTCTTTCCCCAACCCGCCGATCGAAGATCCGCGTAGTCGGAACTGGAAATGCGTAATCGACCGCGACCTCTTGAAACCAGCTCGACGAACGGACCCTGGTTTAGAACCAGTGTCTTCACCCCATAGTTACGATGGTCGACGCGTAACGGGAATGTGGCCTGTTTAATCGTTGAGAGCATCTGGGTGCTTTGCGCCAATAAAATGGGTTCCCGATCCCCAATTTTTCGAGCGGCCTTTTTGTCGTTTCTGGCATTGCGCCTATTCTGGTCGATATTCTTACTCCACTGACGTCGCGATTTTTCATCTTTAAAATCGCTCCTGCGCAAACTTCCGATTGCCATGCCGACGGCGGGAAGAAGCGTCATGACGTGCTGGATCATCGTCGCCGCACCTAGGTGAGTGAAATAGTCAATGGCCTGGTGTACGAGGGCGGGGTTGTGGGTGCCCCACGCCAACACACCGACCGTCGCGATGACGCCGCCCGCAACGGACTTAATGTTGATGCCCGTCGCAAGCGCGTTTGTTGGAAGAAGAGGATCTAACAGCGGTTTATTGGCCATGTCATTTTCCTGCGCCTGGGCCACGATGTCTTCGGGCGTCAGTAACTGGCCATTCAAGCGTTTGACATAGAGGGAATGATCCGCGTCGGAAATCTGGTCGACAGTCGGCGACATAACAAGATAGGAGACGTTTCGCTGCCGAAGAATTTGGGTGATGGTGGCGGTGTGGAAGCCTCCCGCGACCAGCACTGCGACGTTTGGCTGCGGGGGGACCGGTGAGCCCACCTCTTTAACCTGTAACCTCAAAGTGGATCGTGATTTGGGAGGTTTGACAGGCTCAGTTTGGAGTTTGAGGTCACCTTTACCGAGTAAGGAAAGCGTGTTATTTGCCAAAGGCTCATTACGCAGCATGGCCATGACGTAATAGTCCACGCTCGAGGCGATAAGTTCGCGGAGGTTCTTTTCGTCAAACCCCCGCTGGCCTTTGGCGGAGAGCAGGGACTTGAGCAGGACGACAAATTGATTGAGGCGAGGTGCCAAAAGGCGCACCTCCAATTCTGTCGCCTGAAGGTCGGCGACCCGTAAAACAAGGTCCAGGTCGTGTTGAACCTGCGCGAGATTTTTCTCTTCTGAGGAACGTGCCAGAGCGACTTTAATGTGGAAAGCCAGTTCATGCGTCGATTCCAGAATCTGGTCCATTCCGGCAGTCTGCGTGGTATACACATACTCCAAATAGTGAGCGAGGTCTGGAGTCACGGCCAAAAAGAGTTGATGCTGGTACAACAGCTCGCGCAAATACATGTAATAGGGTGTCGAGTCGGTCTGCTTGCTCAGCACGGACAAATTGGCTTTTTCTTCGCCGGAGAAATACCCGCGGCCATCGGATAAAAATTGAGCGGTAGCGGCGCGTAGCGCCTCCGGCGAAAAGCGCGTGCCGGCATTATCGGCGAAAGCGGCCAAAGCGGGAAAATCTTTCTTGATATTGATTTGCAACGTGGCGGCTCGACGGGCCAGTAGGCTGGCAAATTCGACGATCCCAACCGAACCCCGGTCAAACGCATCCACATCTTTTTGGAATAATTTGACGGGAGCGGAGTACACTTTGCGCGGCAGTGTGGCAATGTCGGCTTGAAGATCGCGAACCGCCGAAACCACCTTCGCGCGGTCCGCATAGGTTTTTCGAAAGAGCTCTCGATGCAGGTTATAGTATTGGTCATTTTCAACACCGACCAGCAGATTCGGCAGACTGCGTTTCACAGCGAAATACTCGGCTCCGCTGAGCTCCCCTTCACGCATAAGATATTGAGAGGCTTCTTCCTTTATGGTGGCTTCCGGATAAAGGGCGAGGAGTGAGGAGTCAATCGGGCCTGAAGCACCTTCGACCGCGAGGGCAAAAGGCACAGCTGCGCGCCCGCTGCCCAACTCCGGGTGTGGGCCGGCAGAAAGAGTACCGGCCAGAAAATTTAAAAGCGATGCAATGTTCTTCTGAACGCCATAGTGGGCGTGAAGATCTTGGATGAGAATAACGAGAGGCTTCGCGGCTCCCTCGCCAGTGCTCGCGTTGAAGTAGTCGACAATTCTTCCCAGCTTATCGGGCGGAGCAAGGCGAAATTGCGGTAAATTCGATGGAGCGGCGAAGATATTGATGGCCGCGGGCGCGGCTTGCGTGACTCCAGAGGAAGTTCCGACCATCGCGGCAATGATCAGAACAGCAATCGTTTTATTGCAGGGGTGCTGGAAATTCTTCATCGATCCTCTCCACCTCTTTAATTAAGGTGGCGTATCCAAAGATGGGAATAAAGGCCCTTCCCTCGAGCAGAATAAGTGTAGCGGATGGTTGTTACAAGGACGTTTCGGGTATATTACGGATGAGTTAATAAAAAGCTCAGGTCAAATGTCCCAAAAGCCCTTGATTAAGTAGGGTCTTTTGGGATGGGCCTGCAGCTCTAGGCATTCCTGCGGAAGATCCGTTCTCGTAACTCGCGCCGCGTTTCCTCGACTTGGGAGGCCATCGCAGCCGGCACCATGAACGCGGGGTCGTCGATCTCCACCGCCGGCGCGCGGCGCATGGCCTGGACGGCCCCATTAACAATTTGCTGCGCGACGCGGATAAGCGCGGTTTGTTGACGGTGATGGTGGTAGAGGTTCAATAACCAGACGAACAGCAGGGGAATAACGACGATTGCCCCGACGGTAGCGGCTCCCAGCCCTGCTTGCAGTCCAAGGGTCCCGGCAAGAATTCCGGTTAAAACCGCCAATGTCCGATAATCTCTGAAGTGATTTTTCGCAAAAGCCACGGAGTATCCCATTGTGGGGTGCGATTCGAGAAAGCCAGCCGTTAGATTGGGATCTCCCGGCGTAGATTGATAGGCGTTTTCTGGTACGTTTGTTTGAACCTTGGCTTTAGCTTCGTTCAATAAATCGTCTATTGGGGGGCTTGGTTGTGAGCGTCGCGGGCGATGCGGTCGGCGTCTTGGGGATGCTGCTTCATCCATGCGCGCATGTCGGCCCAAGTTAACTTGTTATCTTGACGCACCCCATTCAACCAAGCGATCTCAAAAATTTCATGTTGATGAACGCGCGCCACGTTGCCATAGTCGGCATCCACGTACATCACCGGCTCGCCATATTCTTGTCCTAAACCGATATGAGCCAGAGCACCGGTGCGCTGAAATAATCCGGTATCGGGAATAATCGGCACTCGCTCGTCCAATGTGTGGCCTTGCGGTCTTGGGCGAAAACGATCCAACGTCTCTCTCGTGGGCAAGACCCCCTCCTCATCACGCGGTAAGCCTTCAAATACAGCGGGATTCATATACCCATGCGAAACCCCCACCGAAGGTTCAGCTGTCAGGTTCGGTCCTGCGGCCTTTGATTGACCATTAAGGCCATGGGGCTCGGCGGAAGAAGCGGCCCTTCGAGCCTCGGCTAACAAACGCGACTTCTCGGTAATCTCCATTATTAAGGCGTGATCTCCTTTCCGCCAACCTGTCGGGGCGGAATAATTTCCTGACGGTCCAAGATCATCGGGGGCCATATAGCGGCCTGTGCGATCCAAGAATTCATGCGACAGCCGCCCGGGAAGTTCTCCGCGATTCGTCTTACCGGCATACTGCGTGACAAGAGCTTGCGATTGTCCATCGAGACGATCGATGAGTCTAGGGTTTTTGTAAACAATTTCGAGCGCTGCGGGATTATTCTCGGAAATCAAGAGCTCGAGCGTGTTAATTTCATCGCCTGTAAGGCTCTCCGGATTTT
>JBBQYF010000031.1:0-19529 GCA_038208955.1 Elusimicrobiota bacterium | reverse complement strand
GTATTCCCAACCGGCCGATTGGCGGAAAATCGACGTCGCGCCCTACGGGCTACGGCGACGGTTATTGCGGATGATCCGCCGGGAAATGATGCGGAGCACCGCCCAGCATCCGGGTCATATCCGCGCCAAGATGAACTCGCTGGCCGATCCCGAGCTTATCGAAGCGCTTTATAAAGCATCGGCGGCCGGCGTGCGTATTGAACTCAATGTCCGCGGGATTTGCTGTTTGCGGCCAGGCGTGAAAGGCATGAGCGAGACCATTCGCGTGGTCAGTATCGTCGATCAATTTTTGGAGCACGGGCGCATTTTCTATTTTGCGAACGGTGGCGATGAAGAAGTGTTCTTATCCAGCGCGGATTGGATGCCGCGCAATCTCGACCGACGACTCGAAATTCTTTTTCCGGTTGAGGACGCGATGAACCGCAAACGGCTGATCGAGATCTTAGACGCTTATTTCCGCGACAACGTTAAATCGTGGGCGCTGCAGAGCGACGGTTCTTACAGTCGGGTGGACGCCGGAAAGGGACGAAAATTTCGCGTTCAAGAATGGTTCTGTGCCAAAGCCATCGAGGAAGAGCAAAATGTCCAGCGCGCGATTCCCAAAGCATTAAAGCCTCAGAAAGCGCGAGTCGAGCAACGCTGACGATGGAACTCTACATTCTCCGGCATGCCATCGCGGTCGACCGCACCGAGTGGAAAGGCTCCGAGGCGGAGCGCCCCTTGACCGACGATGGACGCCGTAAAATGAAAAAAATTGCCGCGGGCATCGCGGCGCTGAAGCTTGAATTCGCAGCGGTGCTGACCAGTCCTTACCGCCGCGCCTATGAGACCGCCCAGATGGTTGTCCGGGAACTCAACATCGCCAAATCACTGCGCCTCTCGCGTTCGCTCGCCCCCGATGGCGATCCCAAGGTTTTGGTGCGGCATCTTGCGCTCGACTTTCGCTCCTGGGAATCGGTTTTGATCGTGGGACATGAGCCGTATCTCAGCCGATTGATTGGCACACTGACCGTCGGCACGGCGGAGCTATCCCTCGAGCTTAAAAAAGGCGGTTTGGCTAAACTCACGGCGGATTCTTTAACGCTCGGCAAATGCGCCAAACTCGAATGGTTGATAGCGCCAAAAATTTTGCGGGCGCTTTAGAAGCAGGTTTGCCTGGATGAGCACCTACGTTTTAGCGGTGGTGGGTTCGGGTCCTCGTTGACTCGACATAAAAGTATCTAAAGCGAGTTTTGCCGCGCCGGTCGTCACCGCGTGGCCCTTCAATTTTGCTACCACAACCTTTAACCCCTCGCGAACCTCATCCGTCGTGTGATCCTCAATTCCTTTTTCAACTTCTTGACGGATAATAGTTGGCATCGCCTCGACGAGCCCCCCGCCTAAAACGACCATCTCCGGATTCAGAAAGTCGACCATATTCGATAACGCAATACCGACAATCCGGGCCCGGCTCCGCACCAGCTCCTCGATCGATTTATCACCGCTCTCAATGGCCGCGGCGAGATCGCCACTTTTAATTTCCTTCACGTCCGTTCCGGCGGCTTTTAGTAAATGGGGCGCCCATTGTTTGGCGGCGAGAGTGGCCGCTTCTCCCGCGATCGCTGTCCGGCTGGCTACGTCATCTAAAACGCTGTGACGATCCGAACCCGCGAGCGCTCCCATAGGATTCACCATGTAATGTCCGATGTCCCCGGCCCGGCCTTTTGCCCCCAAATGAAGTTTTCCGTCCAGGATTAGCGCGCCGCCAATTCCCGTCCCGAGAAATACTCCAATGACGTGCTTGGTTCCCACCGCCGCGCCCAGTTGATGTTCTCCATAAAGACCGGCCTGAACGTCGTTAGAAATATAAACGTTAGCGCCCGTCATCTTGGTCAGCTTCGTGCGGAAGGGATACCCTTTGAGAAACGGGATATTCAAGGAGCCGCGCATCGTGCCCTTGTCGGGATCGACGGCGCCCGCGCACCCCACCCCTACCCCGACTAAGACCAACTCTTTCTTGCGTGCCAATTTCATCAGCGCTTCGATCGACTCATTCAAGCTCTGGGTAAATAACTTTTCGCCTTTGTCCGGCTGAGTTTTTAGCTTAATCTCATCGATAACCGCAAACTTCTCGTCGAAGAGTGCGAAAAGCATCTTGGTACCGCCGATATCGATACCGATGGTCCCGCGCTTTGGCACAGCTAAAACTCCCTTCTTAGGGGATTAGACGGGAACATTATTCTTAACTTCACGTGACCAATGGCGCCCTGCCGCCATGGCTTCTACGAATTGCGACGCCACATTCTTAACCTGCTTGTCGTCTCCGACGATAATTCCTTCAGGATTCTTTTGTTTGGTCTGCGCCGTAGCGGGGATCGGGGCGTCCATATCCAGGGTGGCCAACCGTAAAAGCTCGACGCCTACCCCCGTCGCCGCAATTGTCTTGCAATGCCGATAAGCATCGTGGACAAATTCGATGGCGTTCACGTTGGATTTAAGTCCCTCAAAGCTTTTTTGACCCCCGGGAATATACAGCGCATCGAAGAGAACTGAACTGGCCGTGAGGACCGTAAAGTCGATCTTCATCTCTTTTCCCTGGATACTCTTCAGATTTCCTAAATGCGGCGCGACCAAACGCGCCATCGCTCCGCCCGCTTCGAGAGCCGCGGTCACCGCCGCCACGCCGGCGTCATCAAATCCATCGGCCGCCAAGATCGCGACTTTGCGCGTTTTAATCCCGCCGGTAAACGTCGTCAACATACTCAGCGCGGCGGAATTTTCAACCGGGCTTTTGCCACGCTTGGGTTGATAGTCCGCGGGATCGATATCCGCGGGGACCATTTGATTCATCGGGCGGTCGAGCTTAGAAGGGACGACCATGCCCAGTCCCGTCGCGACCTGCGTGGCCAAGGTTTTATCGACTTGTGAGAGGAAGAAGAGAATGCGTTCCCGGATGGCCACCGTCTCGACTTTCGCCAGCTCAAAACGCAAGGCATGGATAATGTGCATCTTTTCCGGCGCCGATTGGCTATTCCAAAACATCGTTGCTTGGCTGAAATGATCAAAAAAACTTGCGCTGCGGGCGCGGACTTTTGAGCCGTCGATGCGTTCGTTGTAGCTGACAAAACCCCCTTCGGCTGCTTTCGCCTGAAAAGGGCATCCACCGCTTAAAGAGTTGGGTTGATAGGTGGCTCGGCCCGTGTTAATGGTTTGGCGCATCAAACCGTCGCGCTGGTCATTATGAACGGGGGCAATGGGTCGGTTGATGGGAATTTCGTTAAAATTCGGTCCGCCCAACCGCGTCAGTTGTGTGTCGAGATAGGAAAACAACCGGCCTTGCAGAAGCGGATCGTTGCTGAAATCGATTCCCGAAACGACATGGCCGGGATGAAACGCGACCTGCTCCGTCTCCGCAAAAAAGTTATCGGGATTGCGGTTCAGCGTCATCTTCCCCACGCGTTGGACCGGCACCAGTTCCTCGGGAATCAGCTTCGTCGGGTCGAGCAGATCGAAACCAAACTTGTGCTCATCTTTTTCCTCGACGATTTGCAAGCCGAGTTCATATTCTGGAAAATCACCATTTTCGATCGCTTCCCATAAATCTCGACGATGAAAATCAGGGTCTTTGCCGGAGATTTTCAGCGCTTCGTCCCAAACTACGGAGTGAACACCCAAAAGCGGTTTCCAATGGAATTTCACAAACCGCGCTTTGCCCGCCTCATTGATAAGCCGGAACGTGTGAACGCCGAATCCTTCCATCATGCGGTAGCTCCGAGGAATCGCCCGGTCAGACATGATCCACATCACCATGTGCATCGATTCGGGGGAGAGCGAAATGAAATCCCAGAACGTGTCATGGGCGGTCGAGGCCTGAGGAATTTCGTGGTGGGGTTCGGGTTTAACGGCATGCACCAAATCGGGAAATTTTATCGCGTCCTGGATAAAAAACACGGGAATATTATTGCCGACGAGGTCGTAATTTCCCTCCTCGGTATAAAACTTCACCGCGAACCCGCGAGGGTCGCGGGCTAAATCCGTCGAGCCGCGAGAGCCGCCGACGGTTGAAAACCTCACAAAGACGGGGGTCTTCACATTGGGATCTTGGAGAAATTTAGCTTTCGTATAAGGAGCGAGCGATTTGTAGACCTGGAAAAACCCATGGGCGGCGGAGCCTCGGGCATGCACGACTCGTTCCGGGATACGTTCATGATCAAAGTGAGTAATTTTTTCGCGCAGATGGAAATCTTCCAGCAACGACGGCCCTCGCTCTCCGGCCTTAAGCGAATTTTGATCGTCATTAATTCGCAGGCCGGTGCTGCTCGTTAATTTCTCGCCCTCGGGTCTCTCCCGAAAGATCTCCAAGTTTTTAACTTTCTGGGTCTCGACTTGAGTTTTTCTCTTGCTCGCCATAAAATCTCCCCGACAGCATTTTAGTCTGTAGTCGCTGCGACCGGAAACAGCCCATTCATGAGACACCCAGAATCCGGAATCGTTACGATTTCCGCTTGCGTTAACCCGTCACGCCAAACCAGACATCATTCTAAAATTATGCAGTACTCTGCTAGGCTATAGCGATGCGACGGCTGCTCAATCTCGGCGTATGGTGTTTGGTAGGAGCAATGGGTTCTTCAGCGTGGGGCATCCCAGCGCTGAGAGAATTTCATTCTTCCTTACCGCTGCGTGTGTACGAACGCGGCTCGGCGGATGAAAACGACCGGTTGCTCGGGATTGTTGGTGGGGCGACAACGGTGAGCGTCCCGGCCGACGGAGGGTGGTATGTAGCGCCGCTAAGTCCCTTGACGGAAAAAAATTGGGCCGCGCTTTTGGCCGAGTTTCGGCATCAACATATTCCCGGCTTGGATATAACGGGACGCAGCGAAGTAAACGATCGTCTCTTAGCCGCTCTGCGTGAGCTTCCCGATTTGCGCCTATTGCTTTTAGCTCGCACCTCCGTGTCCGACGCGGGACTGGCGGTTTTGAAGGCCATGTCACAGTTAACCGTGCTGGCTCTGGGCGAAAAAATTACGGACAAAGGAATCGCCGCACTACGTCCTCTGAAACGACTCAAGGATCTTGATCTCAGCGACAGCGCCGTCACCGCGAAAGGTTTGGCGAGCTGCCCACGTCTCCCGCAGCTTGAACGATTGATTCTCAGTAATACACCGCTCGGAAAAACCGCGATGGCTTCCCTTAATCGTTTTCCACACTTGCATTATTTGATGCTGGGCGGACCTGTAGGCAGTGACGAAAGCCAGGCGCTCTCGCATCTGGCGGGCCTCCAAGAGCTCGACGTCAGCCAGGCGCAAGTGGCTGAAGATGCGATCCGCTGGCTGGCTCGAATCCCCGCTCTTACGACGTTGTATCTAAACCCGGAAATCGGCGATGCGGGCGTGGCCGCGTTAACGGGGGCGAAACACTTGCGCCGGCTCGATTTGACCGGGACGCGCGTCACGTCGCTTGCGATGCAATCGCTAGCGACAATGCCTCGGTTGGAAGAACTCGCACTCGGGCAAACGGCCGTTACGGGGGAGGGGATCGCCGCCCTCCAAAAATTACCGCATCTCCGAGCGCTCGAAGTGAGCGAGACGGGCGTAAAAAGTGGAGACCTTGCGACCATCCGAGGTTTTCCCGCGCTACAGATGCTTTCGTTATCCTGGACGCCGACAACGACGGCCGATCGCCAAGCGATCGGCGAATGGCCGGCCTTACGCTTAGTTATCGTCAATGGAAAACCCTTGGCCGCAGCCGGTCTTGCTTTAAGACCCCTACCAAACCGCCCTGTGCTCGCGATGCACAGGAAACCAATTTCGACCCTGCCGCGGGATCTTCCAAGCTCGATGGACGTGCTGAGCGCCGCGCCCGCCCCGGCGGGTGCCTTGCCGCGGCCTTCGGGCTCCTTACCGATGCTGGTTAGCCGCGCCCAGAAAAATGCGCCCTTGGCTGGCTTTAACCGCAACCCATCCGGTATGCCGGGTCTTCCTTTGAACGTCTTGGCCGCGCCGGGCGCAGCGCCGCTCGAGACAGGCCAAACTCATTCCTGGCAAACGAGCCCCCAGCTGGCCAATGCCCGCACCACACCGCTTTCCGGCCTTCGTCGCTTGCATGAACTGGAACGTGATCCCGCCTCGCTTTCCGATATTACGCCCGACACGTCGCAAACGCACATCCCTTCGATGGACCCAAAAGCAGAAAATACCGTCGGTGACTTCACCATGGGTGTGGAACCGGCCCATCGGCGGCATTAACATTTGGTGTTGGGGGCGCGCCGGTGATACCATTGGCCGATGCCTCCGTTAATTGAAACCAGTCGGCTCGAAGACGATTTGCGACGTGGCGTGCGCGGCGAAGTGCGCTTTGACGCGCAGGCGAAAGCCCTGTACGCGACCGACGCATCAAATTACCGCCAGATTCCGATCGGTGTCATTACCCCGCTCGACAGTGACGACGTCATCGAAATTGTTTCGATCTGTCGACGTTATGGGGCACCCGTCCTCTCACGCGGCGCCGGCACGAGCCTTGCGGGCCAATGTTGCAACGTCGCCGTGGTGCTCGATTATTCCAAACACATGAACCGGATATTGGAAATCAATCCCGGGGCCCGCACGGCGCGCGTCCAACCCGGCGTTGTCCTCGATCGCCTACGCAACGAGGCAGAGAAGTATGGTCTTACCTTCGGCCCTGACCCTGCCAGTCACTCGCGCTGCACCTTGGGCGGCATGATCGGCAACAATTCCTGCGGCGTGCACGCGCTGATGGCCGGTAAAACGGTCGACAACGTCCACGCTCTAAAAATTCTGACCTATGAAGGTTTGGTGCTAGACGTCGGCAAGACTTCCGACGAGGAATTGGCGGCGATCGCGCGCGCCGGCGGACCGCGAGCAGACATTTATCGGAAGCTCGCGTCCATTCGCGACCGCTATGCGGACCTGATCCGTCTCAAGTTTCCAAAAATTCCGCGACGGGTGTCCGGCTACAACTTAGACGAGCTGCTACCCGAAAATGGCTTTCATGTCGCACGCGCCCTGGTTGGAACCGAGGGGACGTGCGTGAGCGTGCTCGAAGCCACGCTGCGCCTCGTTCCCAGCCCCCGGGCTAAATCCCTTCTCGTCATCGGCTATCCGACGATCTATGACGCCGCCGACGCCGTTCCCACCCTGCTCGAGCACAAAATGATCGGACTGGAAGGCATGGACGAAGGAATGGTCGGCAACCTGAAACGCTATCAGGGATTTGCCGCGCGCATTGCTCGACTCCCGGAGGGCAATGCTTGGTTGCTGGCCGAATTCGGCGGGGACGATGTGGCGCAAGCCGACGCCCAAGCACAGGCATTGATCGACCGCTTGTCCCAGGATCCGAAGCCGCCCGTTCTGAAATTAGTCAAGGATCCTCATGAAGTTGAAGATCTCTGGACCGTGCGTGAATCGGCACTCGCGGCTACCGCGTTTATTCCCGGGCAACGCGACCGCTGCGAAGGTTGGGAAGATTCTGCCGTCCCGCCCGCCCGGCTGGGTTCGTATCTCCGCGACCTTCGCGCCCTCTACGATCGACACGGTTATCAAGGGGCGTTCTACGGCCACTTTGGGGATGGCTGCGTCCATACGCGAATCGACTTTGATCTCGATACGGCTCAAGGGCTCAAGAACTGGCGCCTTTTTATGGACGAAGCCGCCGATTTGGTCGTTCGCTATGGCGGCTCATTCTCCGGCGAGCATGGGGATGGCCAAGCGCGCGCCGAACTCTACCCTAAATTGTTCGGGCCCGAACTCGTCGGCGCCTTCCGCGAATTCAAGACGATTTGGGACCCTCAGGGTCGGATGAATCCCGGCAAACTGGTCGATCCATACGGCATGCTGGAAAACTTGCGACTTGGAAAACAATACCGGCCAAAAACGCCGGCGACGCATTTTCATTATGGAGACGACCAAAATAGTTTTGCGCGCGCGATGGTCCGCTGTGTCGGTGTCGGCAAATGCCGTCGCGAAGAAACCGGTCTGATGTGCCCGAGCTATCGAGTCACGCACGATGAAAAGGATTCGACTCGCGGCCGGGCACATCTTCTGTTTGAAATGCTCAAAGGTGAAACCATAACCGACGGATGGCAAAGCGAGGAAGTAAAAGATTCGCTGGATTTATGCCTGTCTTGTAAAGGTTGCAAAAGCGATTGTCCGACGAACGTCGACATGGCCACTTACAAAGCCGAGTTCCTTTCCCATTATTATAAAGGTCGGCTTCGGCCGCGTTCAGCCTACGCCTTCGGACTGATCTATTGGTGGTCGCGCCTAGCTTCGATCTTTCCGACGATTGTGAACGCGGTGACGCACGCGCCCGTGCTGGGCTTACTCGCGCGTTGGGCCTCTGGGATGTCGATTCGGCGGCAGGTTCCGGCATTCGCGCAAGAGACCTTTCGTCATTGGTTTAAAAATCACCACCGGCCACCCTTGCCCCCAACGGGCGACGAGCCGACGGGACGAAAACAAGTTCTTCTATGGCCCGACACCTTTACCAATTTTTTTCATCCGGAAGTGGCGATCGCTGCCGTGAAGGTATTAAGCGACTATGGTTACGACGTGCTGTTGCCGTCGCGCTCGCTTTGCTGTGGGAGACCCCTCTACGACTACGGGTGGTTGGATCTTGCCCGAAAACTCCTCTGCCAAACCTTGGATACGCTCAAACCGTTTCTCGAAAAAGATTTGCCGATCGTGGTTCTTGAACCAAGTTGCGCCGCCGTTTTTCGCGACGAGCTGATCAATCTGCTTCCTAATGACCCGATGGCCCAACGCTTGTGTAAACAGACGGTTCTTCTTAGCGAGCTGCTCCTGCGAACTCCGGCTCTAATAAAGGTAGAGCGAAATCGGCGGGCGATTCTCCAGACTCATTGTCACCAGAAATCGGTCTTGACCGCCAATGCCGATGCCGAAGCGCTTAAGCGGAGCGGGTTCGATGTTGAACAACCTGAATCGGGATGCTGCGGAATGGCGGGCTCCTTTGGGTTTGAAGCCGACCATGAAGCGGTGGCGAGCCAAATTGGGGAGCAAGCATTACTGCCGGCGGTGCGTAAGTCTTCCGCGGACACCTTGCTCGTTGCCAGCGGCTTTAGTTGCCGCGAACAAATTTTCCAGAGTACAGGACGCAAAGCGGTGCACTTGGCGGAAGCCCTTGCGCTCGGCGGTGGGAGTGCTCCGGCCGTCCACGACCATTGACAACCGTCCTAAAATAAGGAGAATTTAAGAAAGTGGCGGCCGTCCGCTCACCTGTTTAACCTGTTCCCCAAACGATCGGACCATTTCTTGGAGAATTCAAGCTTTGTCGCAAATATTTAATCGTAGTGCGAACACCATAGCCCGTCTAAGTATTGTTCTCGTGATCGTCGCTGTCGTCGGCACGTTAACCCTGCTGGGCGTCATCTACCGTTCAACCTATTTCTCAGGCGTCGGCGTCGCGATCGAGCAACCCATTCCCTTCAGCCATGCCCATCACGTCCGCGGTCTCGGCATTGACTGCCGCTTCTGTCATACGACGGTAGAGCGGTCTGGTTTTGCCGGCTTGCCGTCTACCAAGACCTGCATGACCTGCCACTCCCAAGTCTGGACCAACGCCGATTTGCTGGAACCCGTCCGGGCGGCATGGAAAAGCGGTTTGCCGATTCCTTGGGTTCGCGTCCACCGACTGGCCGACTATGTTTATTTTGATCACAGCGTTCACGTGGCCAAAGGCGTCGCCTGCATTACCTGTCACGGGCCCGTCGACCGGATGCCGCTGATGTACAAAGCCAACACGCTGCATATGCAATGGTGCCTCGAGTGCCACCGGCACCCCGACCGCTACGTCGGCCCGAAAGAGGCCGTTTTTGCGACCTCACTGACACCAGATGGTAAAATGAATTTCGATGACGCCATGCGCTTCGCGGAACTCCAAACCGGCGGAAATTATGGCGATTACTGGCACATCGGGCAAAGCGACGAATCCTGGGCAAAGAAATATCACGTAAAAGGCACGAACAAAATGGCCGATTGCTACACCTGCCACCGTTAACATGAGATCCCAATGACTCCCGACTTTAAATCCTTACCCGTTTTAGAAACAAAGACTGCCGGCTGCGGTTGCGACGCCGAGGCGCATGATGACCATCAAGGCGAGGATCATGCGGCGCTTGAACAGGTCCGCGACCGCCTCGCGACAACTCGCGGCAAGGACTATTGGCGCAGTCTAGACGAGCTAGCCGACCGGCCGGAATTCCGCCGGTTTCTTGAAACGGAATTTCCCAGCAAGCATGAACTGTGGATGGAACCCGTCACTCGCCGGGATTTTCTAAAGCTCATGGGCGCGGGAATGGCGATGATGTTTTTCTCCGGCTGCCGCAAGCCCCTGGAAAAGATTTTTGCCAACAACGAAGATCCGGAAAGCCGGGTCACCGGAAAACCGCTTTTTTATGCCAGCGCCCTGACGATGGGCGGTTTCGCGCAAGGCGTGCTCGTGGAAACTCACGAAGGCCGCCCGACCAAAATTGAAGGCAACACCCTGCATCCCGACAGTTTGGGCGCCACCGACGTGTTTATGCAAGCCGCCATTCTCGGATTTTACGATCCCGACCGTGCCCAAGCCGTGATGAACCGCGGTATCGTCAGCAGTTGGGGAGCGCTCGTGAACGTGTTGCGAGGCGAAATGATCGCGCAGCAAGGCACGCAAGGCGCGGGGTTGCGTATCTTGAGCGGCAATGTCAGCTCGCCCACGCTCGTCGACCAAATGAAGCAACTCTTCAAAAAGTTTCCCAAGGCGCAGTGGATCCAATACGAACCTTTATCGCCTCACGGTGCCACCGAAGGGGCCCGGATGGCTTTCGGCGAGCCGGTGCAAACGCGCTACGCCCTCGAGAATGCCGATGTGATCTTGTCGCTGGACGCGGATTTCCTAGCGAGCGGTCCGGACAAGTTGCGCAATGCCCGAATGTTCGCCCGCGGACGCAATCTCGTGGGTGGAAAGCATTCGATGAACCGGCTCTATGTTATTGAGCCATGCCCCACCATCACGGGGGCGGCCGCCGATCACCGCCTGGCCCTTAGGGCTTCCGATATCGAAACGGCGGCCAGAGCGCTTGCGGCCGAGCTCGGGTTATCCGGTTTTAATAAGGGCGCTGATCTGCCGACCGCGGCGCCGGCTTGGATCAAGGCAGCGGCGGACGACTTGAGGTCTCACCGCGGCCGCTCGGCCGTCATCGCCGGGGAATCGCACCCGGCCATTGTTCACGCACTCGCGCACGCCATGAACGAGGCCTTGGGAAACAATGGACGGACGGTTATTTACACCGAACCCGTGCTCGCGCAGGCCGTCGATCAAGTCACCGCCCTTCGCACGCTTGTCGACGACATGATGGAAAAACGCGTTGACATGTTGATCATGATCGATGGAAACCCCGTCTTCGACGCTCCCGCGGACTTCAATTTTGCCCAGGCTCTCGACCGGGTGAAAACCCGGGTGCGCCTCGGCCTCTATGACGACGAAACGTCCAACCTCGCGCATTGGTCGGTGCCCGCCGCGCATGCGTTGGAAAGTTGGACCGACGCGCGCGCGACCGACGGGACGATCACCATCACGCAGCCGATGATCGAGCCGCTCTACGCCGGAAAAACGGTTCACGAGCTGCTTTCGGTCTTGCTCGACGGTTCCCCCCGGACAAGCCACGACGTGGTCAAAGATTTCTGGAAAACTCAGCACCAGGGACTGAATTTTGAAGCGTTTTGGAAAACCAGCCTTCACGACGGCATCGTTGCGGGTTCAGCGCTGCCGGCGCGGCGCGTAAGCCTACGTTCCGGGTGGGCGAACGGCAGCTACACACGCTCGACCGACCTGGAAATAGTTTTCAAAGCCGATCCATCCGTTTGGGATGGTCGCTTCGCCAACAATGGCTGGTTGCAAGAATTACCCAAGCCGCTTACAAAATTGACTTGGGACAACGCGGCGCTGATGAGTCCGGCGACGGCGGCGCGGCTGCGCGTGGACAGCCACGACATCATCACGCTTTCGCTGCACGGGCAATCGGTCAAAGCGCCCGTCTGGATCACGGTCGGCCATGTGGATAATTCCATTACCGTCGGGTTGGGATATGGCCGCCGACTGGCCGGACGTGTCGGCAACGACAAAGGCTTCAATGCCTATCCGTTGCGCGCCTCGAGCGGGATGGGATTTTCCTCGGGCCTTTCCGTGTCGCGCACGGGCGAGAGCATGAAGCTTGCCTGCACGCAAATCCACCACGGCATGGAAGGTCGCAATATTGTGCGCGGCGCCACGCTCACCGAATACCAGCGCGACGAGAAGTTCGCCGAAGTGGAAGGCGACAATCCCTCCTCCGAGCAAACGCTTTACAACAGCCCCAAACAGGACGAACGTGTTGGCTGGGGTATGTCCATCGACATGAACTTGTGCATCGGCTGTAACGCCTGCATGATCGGCTGCCAAGCTGAAAATAACATTTCAATCGTCGGCAAAGATCAGGTGCTCCGCGGCCGCGAGATGCATTGGATCCGGATCGACAACTATTTCAGCGGAGATCCGGTCCAACCCGAGTTCACGCATCAACCCGTGCCTTGCATGCATTGCGAGAATGCGCCCTGCGAGCCGGTCTGCCCGGTTGGCGCGACAATTCACAACGACGAAGGCATCAATGAAATGGTGTATAACCGCTGCGTCGGCACGCGCTATTGTTCAAACAACTGTCCGTACAAAGTCCGGCGCTTCAATTTCTACCAATTTGCCGACGAGGATACAGAGACGCTGAAGCTGGGGCGCAATCCCGACGTGACGGTGCGGGGACGCGGCGTGATGGAGAAATGCACGTACTGCATTCAGCGTATCAACGTCGCTAAATTTGCCGCCGACAAAGAGGATCGCG
Source organism: Elusimicrobiota bacterium (assembly GCA_038208955.1). Taxonomy (GTDB): domain Bacteria; phylum Elusimicrobiota; class Elusimicrobia; order 2-01-FULL-59-12; family 2-01-FULL-59-12; genus JBBQYF01. Next base: position 6,664 of record JBBQYF010000031.1, on the reverse strand, counting down.
ACGTGCGCGATGGCGAAATTGTCATGGCGTGCCAGGCCGCTTGCCCGACGGAAGCGATCGCTTTCGGAAATATTCGCGACCCCAAAAGTCAGGTGTCGCAACTGAAAACGGAGCCGCGCAACTATCCGTTGTTAGGCGAACTCGGCACGCGACCGCACACCACCTATCTGGCGAAGGTTCGCAATACCAATCCCGCTTTGGAGAACGTCTGATGTCGGCCGCGAGATCTCAAGCCCCTCTCATCGATCCGCGTCACACAACCGAAACGGTCACGGAAAAAATTACCGCGAACATTTTGACCGACCGGACGCCGGGATTTTGGTTTGTCGGATTTGCCGTCGGTTTTACGCTCTTGATGACGCTGACTGTCGCCATCATCTGGCTCTTTGCCAGAGGCACGGGCATCTGGGGCGTCAACATTCCTGCGGGCTGGGGATTCGCGATCATCAACTTTGTGTGGTGGATCGGAATCGGCCATGCCGGCACGCTGATTTCAGCCATCCTCTTCTTGCTGCATCAAAAATGGCGGACATCGATTAATCGCTATGCCGAAGCCATGACGCTTTTTGCCGTGGCCTGCGCCGGCATTTTTCCCTTGATCCACGTGGGCCGGCCTTGGCGCGCGTACTGGCTGTTTCCTTATCCCAACACCATGGGCCTGTGGCCTCAATTTCGCAGTCCCTTAATGTGGGATGTATTCGCCGTATCGACTTATGCGACGGTGTCTGCGCTCTTTTGGTTCGTGGGGCTGATCCCCGACTTGGCCACGTTGCGCGACCGCGCCCGCAACAAGACGGCCAAATTTATTTACGGGATCGGCGCGCTCGGCTGGCGCGGATCGACCCGGCACTGGCACCGCTACGAAATGGCTTATACATTGCTGGCTGGTCTGGCCACTCCGCTTGTCGTTTCCGTGCATACTGTTGTGAGCTGGGACTTTGCCGTGTCGCTCATTCCCGGCTGGCATACAACGATTTTCCCTCCGTACTTTGTCGCCGGCGCGATTTATTCCGGCTTCGCCATGGTGATCACGCTCTGTATCCCCTTGCGCAAGTACTACCACATGGCCGACCTGATTACAGACCGGCATTTGGACGTGATGGCCCAAGTCATGTTGGCCACCGGCATGATTGTCGCCTACGGATACTTAATGGAAATTTTCATGGCCTGGTACAACGGCAACGTTTACGAACAGTACATGGTTCTGAACCGGTTTACGGGCCCTTACTGGCCAGCCTACTGGGCCCTCTTGATGTGCAATATCGTGATCCCACAATGTTTGTGGATCCCATCGGTGCGTGTCAATGAGCCTTTGCTGTTCATTATTTCGCTCGTGATCAATGTAGGGATGTGGCTGGAGCGCTTTATCATCGTCGTCACCAGCCTGCACCGCGACTTTTTGCCCTCCTCGTGGGGCACGTACCTTCCGACCAAATGGGATTTGGCAACGTATTTTGGCACGATTGGCTTATTCTTGACCCTGCTCTTTCTATTCATTCGATTCCTGCCCGCGATCTCCATTTCGGAAACCCGAGAGCTCGTGGCGCACAATGAGGAGAGCCACGAGTGAGCTCGACGCTATATGGATTGATGGCGGAATTTAACTCGGCCGACGACTTATTGGCGGCGGCGCAGCGTGCGTACGCCGAAGGGTACCGCGAGATGGATGGGTACAGTCATATTCCGGTGCATGGCCTCGACGAGGCGCTCGGCATCAAACCGACGAAATTGCCTTTGCTTGTTCTGATCGCCGGGGCCTGCGGCGGAACCGCTGGATTTTTTATGCAGTACATTGCCAATGTCCTGCACTATCCGTTGAACATCGGAGGCCGTCCTTACAACAGTTGGGTTTCCTTTATTCCCATTACCTTCGAATCGACGATTCTCGCCGCGGCGACGACCACAGTGTTTGGAATGCTCGCTTTAAATGGGTTCCCGCAGCCGTACCACCCGGTATTTAACGTCAAGCAGTTCGAAAAGGCGTCCAGCACGGGTTTTTTTCTTTGCATTGAATCGCGTGATCTGAAGTTTGATGAGCTCGCGACGCGCGCGTTTCTGCTGACCTTGGGAAGCGCGAACGTCTACGAGGTCCAACCATGAGCGCGCCCAAAATGGCACCACTTTTTTTGTGCTTGGCACTGGGCGCATGCAACAACATGTCCCACCAACCGAAATTCCATCCTCTGCAGGAAACCCCCTTTTTCTCGGACGGGAGGTCCTCCCGGCCGCCGGTGGCCGACACCGTGGCGCGCGGCGACGCCCGGCTTGACGATTTGCTCTACACGGGCAAAGTGAACGGAAAAATTTCCAACGCGCTGCCCTTCCCCGTAACGGCGGCGCTGCTCGAGCGGGGGCATGAGCGGTTTGATATTTATTGTTCGGTTTGTCACGGGCGCTTGGGCGATGGCCAGGGGATGATTGTAAAGCGTGGTTTTCCCGCGCCCCCGTCGTACCATATCGACCGCTTGCGTCAGGTGCCGGTGGGTTATTTCTTCGACGTGGAGACCAACGGCTTCGGAAAAATGTATTCCTTTTCAGACCGTATTCCCGTTGGAGACCGATGGGCGATCGCTGCTTATATTCGCGCTCTTCAGTTAAGCCAGAATGCAACCCTGGCGGACGTTCCGGAAAACGAACGGGCGAAGCTCGAGGCCAACCGGTGATGGGCACGCGCAGCATCCCGCAGGCGCGCCGCCATGCACTCCTTTTGGCGCTAATCGCCGGCACCGTCTGCGCCTTCGCGGGTTGGCGCGATCCCGTCCAGTTTCTTCATTCCTATTTGTTCGGATATCTCGTTTGGTTTGGCATCGCCGCGGGTTGTTTAGCCTTGTGGCTGCTCGGCAATATTGTCGGCGGCGCTTGGATCCGTGCCGCGCGGCCCGTGCTGCAAGCGGGAGCTTTGACGTTTCCGGCCCTGGGAATTTTTTTCCTGCCGATTTTACTCAACTTAAAAAAGATTTATCCCTGGGCCACAGCGTTAGCCCCGGGCGAGGGTTTATCGCTGCATCAATTAAGCTACCTCCATTTCCCCTTCTACGCCGGCCGGACAGTCCTTTACTTTTTAGTCTGGAGTTCGTTTGCGCTGATTCTTCATGAGCGGGCTTCGCGACGAGCTGATCCTATTTACCGGTCGCAGGCATTGGGAGCGGTTGGACTCTTTCTGTTCGTGATGTGCATTACGTGGGCATCGATCGATTGGATCATGTCCCTCGAACCGCATTGGTCGTCGTCGATTTATGGGGTGCTCGTGATGATCGGCGACGCGCTTTCAGCGCTGGCCTTCTTAATCATTACGCTCGACTGGCGCCACCGGCGCGGCGTCCCCGGGTCCGAGCTTCCGACGAACGAGATCCACGATTTCGGCAAGCTGCTGCTTGCCTTTACAATTCTTTGGACCTACATGAGCCTTTCTCAATTTCTAATTATTTGGTCGGCCAATTTGCCGGAAGAAATCGGTTGGTACATCGCGCGCAAGACGGGCGGGTGGCTGCCGGTTGGAATTGTCATGGTTCTTTTCCTCTTTGCCGCGCCCTTTTTGCTGCTGTTAAGCCGCTCGCGAAAACAAGTGTTTTCGCGTCTCGTGCGAGTCGCTTACTTGATTTTCGGGATGCGAATTGTCGAGCTCTTTTGGCTCATTGCTCCGGATTTCAGTCCCCAACATTTCGTCGTGCATGTTTTAGATTTTAGCGTGCCTCTTGCGCTGGGCGGACTTTGGCTAACCCATTTTTATACAGGTCTCGAGCGGGTGGAACGGCAATGACGAACAGTCCCGGGGGATATGAAAAGAAGGATGAAAATTTTAAGGCGATCATTTCGCTGACCGTGGTTTTGCTGGTCGTTGTCGCGGGAGCGGCTTTATTTACCTGGTTTTTGGACCATTGGCTGCGGGTTCCGGGACCCGTAGGGACGCGCCCTGTCTCACCGCTGGCTGAATTTCACCGCCGGCCGCCAGAGCCGCGCTTGCAGGTGAACGACGCGGTGGATATGGTGCGAATGCGCGATGAAACCCAAAAGCTTTTAAGCACCTACGGCTGGCTGGATACGGAGGCCGGCCGCGTGCGGATTCCAATAGACCGGGCCATTGAAATTATGGCTCAGCGCGGTTTGCCAACCCAGGAAAAATTGTCGGCAAAGGAACGACGATGAATAGGGTTCGAACTCTCAACGTGCTGCTTTGGACAGCCGTCGCCTTGTCTGCTTGGCAAACTCCCGCGCGGGCGGAAACGGAAAGCGCGGAAAATGCCGTCCTCAAGCAAGTGGGCTTTGTGCAAAATTTGGGAACCACCATCCCACTGAATTTACCGTTTCGAAACGAGCAGGGGGCGCCTGTCACGCTGCGTCAGTATTTCGGGCATAAACCGGTGCTTTTGAACCTGGTCTATTTTCGCTGCCCCATGCTTTGTACGGAAGTGCTGAACGGAATCATCCGGACAATGAAAGTCATGCCGCTCAAGCTGGCCAAAGATTACGATGTCTTGACCATCAGCATTGATCCCACCGAAACGCCGAAAATGGCCGCCCTGAAGAAGAGCGCTTACATGGACCGCTATGGACATCTTGAGACCGCTTCGGGATGGAACTTCCTGACGGGGGAACAGGCGTCGATCAAAGCGCTGGCCGATGCGGTGGGATTTCATTACGCCTACGATCCCCAAATAAAACAATTCGCGCATGCCTCGGGGATCATGATCCTGACGCCGGAAGGAAAAATTTCCCATTACTTTTTTGGGGTTGAATATCCCGTGCAGGACGTTCGACTTAGCCTCGTTGAAGCGGGTCATGGTCGCACGGGCACCGTGACCGACCAACTCTTGCTCTATTGCTATCATTACGATCCGGAGTCGGGTCGTTACGGCATCGCTATTATGCGCGTGCTGCGAATTGCGGCGCTCTGTACGATCGTAAGCCTGGGTTCCTTTATTGCACTGGCTCTGCGAAGGGAGAAGCATTTGAACGCGGCCTGACCGCGACAAAATAAGCATTATGTGGAATTTCCCTCTTTTCCCGGACCAAGCGTCGACCCTCGCCCCCCAAGTGGACAGCCTTTTCGCGTTCCTGATGGCGGTCTCGATCTTTTTTTCGGTTCTGATTGCCTTTCTGATTGTCTTCTTCTCCGTTAAATATCATCACACGGCCACTCCCGACCGCAGTGAGCCGATGGACTCGCACCTGGCGCTCGAGCTAACCTGGACGATCATTCCGCTGTTGATCGTCATGGTGACGTTCTTTTGGGGCACGAAAGTGTTTTACACACAGCGCGTGATTCCAACGAATGCGATCGAGATGTTCGTTATCGGTAAACAGTGGATGTGGAAAATTCAGCATCCGGAAGGCCAACGGGAAATCAACGCGTTGCACATCCCCGTCAACGTACCGATCCAGCTGACGATGATTTCCGAAGATGTCATTCACGACTTTTCCATCCCGGCCTTTCGCGTCAAGCAGGACGTGGTGCCGGGACGCTACACGAAAATGTGGTTCCAGGCGAACGAGCTCGGCAGCTTCCATATTTTCTGCGATCAATATTGCGGAACCTTGCATGCCAGCATGGTTGGAACCGTCTATGTCATGCCGGCGACCGATTATCAAGCGTGGATCGGCAACGGAGGCAACGTCGTGTCGGCGGGCGGTTCGATGACTTCCTCCGGTCAAGAATTGTTCGGCCGCATGGGCTGCGCGACTTGCCATCTTTCGACGAGCGATAGCCGGGGCCCAACTCTTCAAGGTCTTTACCTAAGCAAAGTCCCTCTGGAAAGCGGACTGACCGTTACGGCCGACGACGCTTATTTGCGCGAGTCGATTTTGAAACCGATGGCCAAAATCGTCCGGGGTTATCAGCCGGTGATGCCTTCTTTTCAAGGTCAGCTCACCGAAGCCAATGTGCTGGAATTGATTTCCTATATTAAAACGCTCGGCCCCTCGGCAAACACGGTGGCCCCCGCGACCACGAAAGCACCTTGAGGACTATTGGATGAATTCCGAAACGACAATGACCGCTGATGCACCCGTCAACTATTTGAACAACGGCACGACCGTGGCGTCGTGGCTGTTAACTAAAGACCACAAACGGATCGCGCTGATGTTTCTGGTCACCGTCACGTTCTTCTTTTTGGTTGGCGGCATTGCGGCGCTCATGATGCGCTTAGAGCTGTTGACCCCGCAAGCCGATTTCGTCCAAGCCGAGACTTACAATAAACTTTTTACGCTGCACGGGGTCAGTATGGTGTTTTTCTTTCTGATCCCGTCTATTCCCGCCATCCTCGGCAATTTCATGCTGCCGATCATGATCGGCGCGCGCGATTTGGCCTTTCCACGCGTGAACCTGGCCAGCTTTTACATTTACCTGATCGGCGGAATCTTTACGCTGACAGCGGCCATCTTGGGCGGCGTGGATACGGGTTGGACCTTCTATACACCTTACAGCAGCACCTACTCCAATACGCACGTTTTGACCATGGGACTGGGCATTTTCATTACCGGATTCTCGTCGATTTTGACGGGACTCAACTTCATCGTCACGACGCATAAAATGCGCGCGCCGGGCATGACGTGGTTTCGCCTGCCGCTGTTCGTCTGGGCGCATTATGCCACGAGCGTCATCATGGTCCTCGGCACCCCGGTCATCGCCATCACCATTTTGATGATGGCGCTGGAACGCGCGTTC
>JBBQYF010000030.1:0-19974 GCA_038208955.1 Elusimicrobiota bacterium | reverse complement strand
AAGCGTTGTTCACGTCATGAGCCTTGATTCTGTCATTGGCCAGCCGCTCGGCGTTCAGCTTTGCCGTCGCTGGCTTGAGCGTCAGACGACGCAGCCATTGCTTTTCTGCGGGCCCGAAGGCGTCGGCAAACGCACGCTCGCCCTTGAAGTCGCCAAAGCCCTGAATTGCCGGACGCATCCCGGCGTCGGCGACGACTGCCTCAGCTGCAAGAAAATTGCGGCGGGGAACCACCCCGACGTTCGCGTGATCGATCTGGCTTCGCAAGCGCTCGTGCGCGGCGAATTGTTGGCCAAGCAACAAACGTTGGGTATTGAAACAATTTTGAGCGAGCGACGCCGCCTGTTGCAAAGCCCGGTGGAAGGTCCCTGGAAAGTAACAGTGATCGACGATGCCCATCGCATGACCGCCGATGCCGCCAATGTCTTGCTAAAGGTTTTGGAAGAACCGCCCGAACGCACAGCCATCTTCCTCTTGACGCCGTTTCAGGACCGCTTGTTCCCGACGATTCTTTCGCGTTGCCAGAGCGTGCGCTTCCGTCCCTTATCGGACGAAGAGATGCAGATTTGCCTCACAAGGTTAGGAGTGCCCGCGGAGTCGCAAATGCGTCTGGTTGAACTGGCGCTGGGATCCTTGGGACGCGCACTGCATATGAGCCGCGAAGAACAACTCCAAGCGATCGGAGAAACGGAAGACCTCTGGAATGCCCTCTCGCGTGAACCGGCCGGGCGATTAATCGGAAAGAACGAAGGCCGCTCGAAAGCGACCAAGTCCGGACGAGGAGAAATGGAAATCCGCCTGCACAACCTATTGGTTCCCGCCGCACGCGCGTTACGACATGGAGACCAGGCCGCGACGGGAGCCATTGAACGCATTCATGAGGCCTTAGGCCAGTTACGGCAAAATGTGCAACCCGCACTCGTCTACGACTATCTGATCCTAACACTCAGCCAACAAAGGAAATCCATGGACCGCCCGTCATGATCGAACGCTTTTTCATTACCACACCTATTTATTACGTAAACGATGTCCCGCACGTCGGACACGCGTACACAACGATTGCTTGCGACGTCCTAGCGCGGTGGCATCGCCTGCATGGCGACGAAGTTTTTTTTCTGACCGGCACCGATGAACATGGGACGAAAATTGCCCAAGCGGCGGCGGCGCACAACAAACCCCCCCAACAATATTGCGACGAAATCTCCGCCCAATTTCAAGACAGTTGGAAGCAGCTGAATATCTCGAACGACGCTTTCATTCGTACCTCCTCGCCCGAGCATCTGCGTGCCGTTCAGGCCTTTCTCAAGTTGCTTTGGGAAAAAGGCGTGATTTTCAAAGCTCGCTACCAAGGCAAATATTGCGTGCAATGCGAACGCTTCTACACCGATGACGAGCTGATCGGCGGCTTGTGTCCCGACCACCGGATCCCCCCCGAAATCCAGTCCGAAGATAATTATTTTTTCCGGTTGTCGCAATTTCGTGAAGAACTGCTCGCGATGATCACACAGGAAGACCATCCCAATCATTTTGCGATTTACCCTCGGGAACGGCGCAACGAGGTGATCGGTAAACTGAAACAGGATGTAAACGACATCAGCATGTCACGCGCGACGCTGGCCTGGGGCATTCCGTTGCCTTGGGACCGGTCCCAAACCACCTACGTGTGGGTCGATGCCTTGGTGAATTACTTGACGGCGATCGGTTATCCCGACGATACGTCGCGCCTAGAAAATTGGTGGCCGGCCGATCTTCATCTGATGGCCAAGGACATTTTATGGTTTCATGCCGTTATTTGGCCGGCGCTCTTGCTGGCGGCCGGAATGAAGCTGCCAAAAAAGATTTTTGCGCACGGGTTCTTTACAGTGAACGGGCAGAAAATGTCCAAGAGCATGGGCAACGTGGTGCGACCCGCCGAATTGATTGCCGAGTACGGGTTAGACGGAACGCGCTACCTGCTTCTCTCTGCCTTTCCCTTCGGTGCCGACGGCGACTTCACGGCCCAGACGATGAAAACCGGCTACAACGCGGCTCTCGCCAACGATCTCGGCAATCTCGTTAGCCGCGCGTTCACGATGGTGGAAAAATATTGCTTTAGCCGCGTGCCCTCGGGTGAGAACCGCGAGCTCGTGACCGCCGTCATGGGCGAACTGAAAGCTATCGACGTTCAACTCGATCACCTGCAATTTCATTTAGCCCTGGCGACGCTGCTCTTAGCGGTCGATCGCGTGAATCGGTTTATCGAAGAAAAAGCCCCTTGGAAGCTCGTCAAAACTTCTCCCAGCGAAACCGAAGCGGTGCTCTATCAGGTTCTGCTATGCGTTAAGGTTCTGGTTTTTTATCTCTGGCCCTTTATGCCCGGTACCGCTCAAATTATTTGGTCGCGCCTCGGAGAAACCGATGATCTTGTGGCATCAATGAAACAATTCTTTTTGAATCCGGCCTCCTTGGATCTTAAACCCGGCCAAACCATTCAACGGGGCGATCCTTTGTTTCCGCGCAAGTAGCACTTTCTTGTTTACCGATACCCACCTCCATATCGCCGACGATCAATTTTCCGGTGATCGCGATGCCACCATCGAACGCGCGCAGGCGGCGGGGGTTTCCACGCTGATTGAAATTGCCGAATCTCCTGAAATGTGGGATAAAGCCGTTGCGCTGGCCGACCGCTATTCCTTTATTTACGCCGGACTGGGGATTCACCCGCATCATGCTCATCACGCGGGACCGGACCGGTGGCCGACCCTCGAGAAGACCCTTCGCTCGCTTTTGAAGCATCCCAAGGTTGTGGCCATCGGTGAATTTGGGCTCGATTATTTCCGCATGCAGAATACCCGGGGAGAGCAGCAATTCCTGTTTCGCGAACAACTCAAATTGGCTAAAGAACTCGATAAGCCGATCATTATCCATTGCCGCGAAAATAATGTCGTCTCCCCCTCGCAAACCTCCCCCGAAACAGGGGAGGAAGCTTATAGCGCGCATGCCGATATACAGGCCGCTTTTCGCGAATTTTTTCCTGAAACATCGACGAACTTTGCTTGTCCGCGCCCCTCGGGCGTCGTGCATTGTTTTTCTGGAACCTGGCAGGATGCGCAGACCTACATGAGCCATGGCTTTATGCTGGGCATCGATGGGCCGGTGACGTATCCCTCAGCCAAACTGCTCCAACAAAACGTCTTGCGCATGCCGCTAGAGCGCTTGGTTTTGGAAACGGATTCGCCTTATTTACCGCCGCAAATTCAACGCGGCAAGCGAAACGAGCCGCTGAACATTCCCGTGATCGCCGAAGCCGTAGCCACGCTCAAACGACGCTCCACCTCAGACGTCGCCCGGCAAACCACTGAAAACGCCCGCGCTTTGTTTCGCCTTCCTGGCGGGTAGAGTCCGGACCCATTGGCGACTACCGTTCTTCCTCCCTCGCTTAATTCCCGCCTAATGCCGTGAGAAAAAATCGTTCTCGTCTCATCATCCTAGGGCTGGCGCTGTTGATTTTTCTTTCAGGGGGTAGCCTTTTGTGGTGGCATGGAGGACACGTCGACGTGATGGCCGACGGGGTGGTGCGGCGCTATCCCTTGGAAGGGACTACCGTCGGCGCGCTCTTGGCCTTTGAACATATTGCGCTCGGCAAATTGGACGAGGTGACGCCGCCCCCTGCGACGCCCCTCACCCGCAATCTGGCGATCAAAGTTACCCGGGTTCGCCAGGTCACGATTACCGTCAGCACAAAAGAAAATCCGGTCGTTTCTTGGGCGACGCGCACGCGCGAAAATCTCCGGCGCGTACTAGCCCAGCGCGGTATGGCGACGGATGTCACCCAAACGGTTCTCGTGACTTACCATGACGGCGTTCAGGCGTCGCGCCAAGTGGTCAAAACAAAGAAGGCAAGGCGTGCCTTTTTCACCCTGACGCTCTTCAACGATCAGGGATTCCCGTCTAAGAAATACGATCTTTTGAAATCCCCCAATTTGAAAATGCTGGCGACGGGTTATTACGTCGGCGATCCAATGGTGCCGGGCGACGAAACGCGCCTGGGATATAAGTTGCAACGCGGGTTGGTTGCCGTCGACCCGAAAGTTATTCCCCTGGGTTCGCGGTTGTACATTCCCGGCTATGGTTACGCATTTGCGTCAGACACGGGCAGTGCCATCAAAGGCATGCGCATTGACCTCGCGGTTAAAGACGCGCGGGAAGAACGCCGCTACAACCACCGGCGAGTAACAATTTATATTCTGGGGAAAAGCCGGAAATGGTGAGCGGCTAAGACTCTAGAGCCGTGTGAGTAATCGGCTCGACGGTGACGCCGGCACGGGTGAGAAACTGCACGGCTTTTTCCATTGTGGCTTCATCAGGGGTTTCTAGTTCGAGTTCAATTTCGCCAATGCGTGTGTTCACTTTCGCACGGCGAATATTAAAGATCACGTCAATGGACTTCGCCATTTTGTAGAGCAAGGGCTCTTTGATCAGGTGCGTGGGATAAAATAATTCGACTTGGCGTTTAACCATAAAGGTCAGCTCGAAATAGCCCCACCGGCAATGGCAGGGATGATGGAAATTTCAGCGCCGTCGGCGACCGCGGTTTTGGCACCTTCTTTGAAACGGATATCTTCGCCATTAATGAATACATTGATAAACCGGCGAATCTGCCCATTCTCGTCGCAAATACGTTCTTTAATACCCGGATATTGTTTTTCGAGATTGGCCAGTACCTCGTCAATAGTCTGTCCAGGCACATCGACGACCGGTAGCTCTTTGGTTAATTTGCGCAGCGGCGCGGGAATGCGAACTTTGGCGGGCATTTAAATTCCTCCGAAACACCCCTTAAATCGGGGCAGCGACCTTCGTTAACTGGTTATAAATCTCGCGAAATTGATCGATGGATGGCTCAATGATGTAGGGCTTAACGACCTTTTCCATCACGGCTTCTTGCGTTTTGTAGCCGTTGCCGGTAATAAACACCACCGTGAGCTCGTCTCGGCCGATTTTACCAGAAGCCACGATCTTTTTCAACGCGGCGACCGTTACGCCTCCGGCTGTTTCCGTGTAAACGCCTTCCGTTTGAGCAAGCTCGAAAATTCCGGCGATGATTTCCTCATCGGTAACGCTTTCCGCAACGCCGCCCGTTTGGTCAATAATCTTGAGCGCGTAGGGACCGTCCGCCGGGTTGCCGATCGCCAGACTCTTGGCAATGGTGTGCGGTTTGACCGGTTTAATAATATCGGACTTGTCTCGCCAAGCCGTGACAACCGGCGAACAACCTTCTGCCTGCGCGGCCGACATGCGGGTTTTGTGGGCGGGGATAATCCCCAAATCGATGAATTCCTGGAGGCCCTTATGGATTTTTGTGAGCAGTGAACCGCTAGCGACAGGCACCACGCAATGGTCCGGCGCCCGCCAACCCAACTGTTCGGCCACTTCAAAACCAAGCGTCTTCGACCCCTCCGCATAATAAGGCCGGACGTTGACGTTGACGAATGCCCACTTGAACATATCGGCGACTTCGGCGCACAACCGATTGACCTGATCGTAGTTGCCTTTGATTCCCACAATTGTTGGACCATAAATCCCGGCCCCGACGACTTTGCTTGGTTCAAGATCCGCCGGAATAAATACAAAGGCACGGAGATTGGCCTTGGCTCCATAGGCCGCTACGGCACAAGCCAGATTCCCCGTCGAGGCGCAGGCAACCGTATCAAAACCGAGTTCGCGGGCGCGCGTCAGGGCTGTTGAAACGACCCGGTCCTTAAATGAAAAAGTGGGGTTCACCGAATCGTTTTTGATGTAGAGCTGATTTAAACCAAGCTCCTTACCCAATCTTTTGGCGTGCCAAAACGGTGTGTAGCCTTCTTGAATCGTGATGACGTCTCGGGTTTCGACGGGCAAGAGGTCCCAATAACGCCAAAGACTGCGGGGTCCTTTTTCAATACTCTGCCGGCTAATGCGTTTGCGAATGGCCTCGTAGTCATAGACCACCTCGAGAGGCCCGAAGCAAAATTCGCAGACGTGAATCGCCTTCGCCGGGTATTGGTTCTCGCACTCTTTACATTGCAGGGCTTTGATTTTCGGTTCGTTCATAGTTTATTTGCCAGGCCGGATTGTCGGCATAAAAAAACCCCGAGGGGAGATATCCCGGGGTGGCTTTTCTCCTCTTATCGGCGTTCCTGGTCATTGACCAAGTCGTCCAGGCGTTGGCACCTCAAAGGTCTGAGGTTGCCGTGGTATCATCGGGCCCGTCCCTCCACCACTCTGGATAAGAGCTACTCAATATCAAAAATCCGCCCGCAGTTGCGGCGGAGAACATTTTACTAAAAGCACTATAGCAGAGCGGACTCTCCGAATCAAGATGCCGGCCCGTCTCAGTAGACGGGGGGATGATCGATCGGCGCCGCGGCAATACTGGATGCGGCCTGGCGTGCTTTATCTCGCACTTCCTTCGATCGTCGATGGTCTTCGGAAACTTCTTTCAACAACCGGAGGGCGCGCTTGGCTTTCCACTCGTCCAGTAAATCGCAAATTTGCCCACTCAAAAAACTATTTTGTTTTAGTGCGTCCATGAGCTCGGACACGACGCCAAAATCCCGTTGCTGCCGGACCAAGTCGAGCGCCGCTTGGCGGCGTTCGGCGTACTCCATGCCTTGCCCCCGGATGTTCGTCGCGACAAACGACGAAGGAAAATGAGACAACCATTCCTTGTCATGGTCATAAATAGCGCGCGCTTGCGTGTTGGTCGGGGGGTCGGCGAAAGCGGGCCCAGTCAACAGCACCAGCAAACCGACCAGGAGGCAGCGAGCAATCATCCGATTATTATATCAGAGGTACACCCCTAGCCGGCGAGGCGATGGGCTTCGAAAGTCGTCCTAAACAGACCCTACTCCACGGTTATCCAGGTGCCCAAAAGCGCCGACCCCTCGGCATCGAGCGTACACCAGCGCAGGCTGGGGGGTCCCGACGTCCTGAAAACCTGATTCATCTGCTGGAGCGATTGCCCCAGAACATCCCCGCCGAGAGAAATGACCGGGACATCTTGCCAGGATTTCCCGATCAAGGCTCGGGGTGTCACTCCTAGCCGCAAGCCGGCGGCTTGGTTTACCGCTAGTACGCGTTGCTGGTGATCGAGCAATACAACGGGTTGCGGCAATTGTTCGGCCAAGACGGTCATCCAGCAGGACATTTGCTGGCGATGCGTTTGCGCCGACCTGGCCATCCGGGCACGCTCTTTTTTCTCGTTATCGAGCAATGCGGTTAGATCCGAGAGTTCCCGCGCCGCCGCGCCATGGCGTTTTTCCACTAAGGCCACAAAAACACTTACGAGGACGGACAAGCACATCACTCCGATCAAGGCGATTTCCAAAGAAAATGCTTTAGCGCTTTGCAACCCTCGGTCGGATATTCCCAAAACGAGTCTCCCCCACACCTTCGATCCCTCTTTGAGGTCCACCGCATACAGCGGCCGGGGTAAATCGTCGGCCGAAAAAGCTCGCCCCAGCTGTGACGCTCGACTATCCGCTAGAATTTTCTTCTCGTTATCGATCACGCAGGCCACCGCGATGCCCGGCGCTTGCGCAAACGCCCGGACTGTTTCCTGCATCATCAGGTCGTCACTCGTTTGATGCGCACGTTCCAAGAGCGATGCGGCTGCTTTTTGCACCCGGCGAATGGCAATTTGGGTATGTTTGCTGTCCAATTGGTTAAGGGCCATCTGACTGAGTCCCGCCCAGGCAACGAGGAGAATGATGAAACCCATGCTCGCACCCCTTAAACCGGCGCGGCTCATGGCAAGCCGTCCTTCATGACCTGCAACAGCAACGGTCCAAAAAGGATGACGAAGAGCGTCGGGAAAATGAAAACGAACAAGGGGAACATGAGCTTCAGTGGAGCGACGGCCGCTCGCTTTTCGGCCTCGTACGCGCGCCGTTTTCGTAATGCTTGGGCTTGAGCTTTTAGCAACGGCGTCAAACTAGATCCCAGCTCGATGCCTTGGATAATGGTACGAGCGGTTTCCTGCAGGCTCGGTTCAGCAACGCGGGTGCGCAGATGGCGGAGGGCGTCAACCCGCGAGGTGCCCGTTCTAATCTCCGCTTGCAGGAGCGTTAGCTCCTGATGCAACGGTCCCTTTGGTCCGCGTTCCAAATAATGGCCGAGAGCCACCTGGAAATCGAGGCCGGCTTGCATGACGAGCACCCACAAATCGATCGCTTCCGGTAATGCCGCCGCAATTTCGGGCAAGCGTTTCCGGTCGATCATCCAATGACGGAATCGTTGATCCAATTGCTGAAACGTCATTAGTCCACCTTCACCGCGACGATACGATTAATGACAGCTCCCCCAATGCTGATCGACACAAGGGCGCCGGCCAACATCAGCTGCCCAGGCCAAGTCACGAACATCGGCGTAATCATTTCCGGCATCACGAGATACAACACGCCACTCATTACAAAGGGCAGAGCGCTGAGCAGCATCCCGGAGGCCTTGCCCTGCGCGGTCAGCGCGGCTACTTTTTCGCGAAGCGTCTGCTGTTCCTGGAGTGTCTGGGCTAAGGTGTCCAAAACGTCTGCTAGCGATCCACCCGTGCTTTGAGTGATTTGAACGGCCGAGACAAACCAAGCCATTTCTTTGATCGGGACTCGTCTGGCGAGCAGGTCCAGGGATTCGGCGATGGACTGTCCCATGCGCACGCTCTGCAGGAATTTCAGCCATTGTCCGCGTAGCGGCTCGTCGCCGTCTTGCGCGGCATATTCAAGCGCTTGCATAAACCCGGTCCCCACCCTCAGCGCATGAACAATATTTTGCAATGATTGCCTCAGTTGCCGGGCCAATTTCTGCTTCTTTTTTTCATCCCTTATTTTCAGGAACAGAAAAAACCCGCCAACGACAATGGCTCCCAGCACGGCGAGCAAAATCATGCGGCGGCCCCCTGATCGATCGCTCGCTTAAAATGGGGAACAATGCCGGTCGATTCAAACCGTCCGTTCCGGTAGCAAAACAATTCCTGGGTCACAAGCGTCTCGCCTTCCATCCCCGTGAGTTCGGTAATCGACGTTACTTTTCGCGACCCATCTGACAAACGCGTTTGCTGAACGATCAGATGCACGGCGCTGCGAATCTGCTCGCGCACCACGCGTAACGGCAGATCCATGCCGGCCATCAGGACGAGCGTTTCGAGACGGCCGAGCGCATCACGCGGTGCATTGGCATGCACGGTCGTTAACGATCCATCATGTCCCGTGTTCATAGCCTGCAGCATATCGAGCGCTTCCCCCCCGCGACATTCTCCCACCACAATCCGATCAGGCCGCATGCGCAGTGCGTTAATCACCAGCCGGCGAATGGAAATTGCGCCTTCTCCTTCCGCGTTGGCCGGCCGGCTCTCGAGACGCACCACGTGCGGTTTTTGCAATCGCAATTCGGCCGCATCTTCAATGGTGACGATGCGTTCGTCATCGGGAATTACAGAAGAGAGAGCGTTGAGCAATGTCGTCTTTCCGCTACCCGTGCCGCCGGACACCACAATATTGCGACGCCCGATCACGCAGTCTCGCAAAAAATCGGCCATCGCCGGGCTCATCGAACCAAACCGCACAATCTCGTCCAAGTCCAATTTGCGCGTCATGAATTTCCGGATGGTCAAAACAGGACCGTCGAGGGAGAGTGGCGGCAATACGATATTCACCCGCGATCCATCGGCCAGGCGGGCATCACAGAGCGGCATGCTTTCGTCGACGCGGCGGCCAATGGGCGCGACAATTCGGTCAATCACGGTGCGCAACTGGCTTTCTGACGCAAAGGTTACGTCTGTGGCCTGCAACTTTCCTTTGCGTTCCACATACACACAACCCTGTCCGTTCACCATCACTTCGGAAACGCTGGGGTCTTTTAAAAGCGGTTCGATCGGTCCGAGACCCAGCACATCGTCCATGACGCGCGTGTAAATCTCCTGGCGTTCTTCGCGGGAAATGGCGAGGGTGGCATCCTGCGCCAGACAGGTCTCGATAGTTTTTTGCGCCGTCGCGGCTTCCGACAGGAGTGAGGGAACACCTTCCCGTTGTTCTAAGGCGCGGAGCAGTTGGGGTTGGACTCTTGTTTTAATGTCTTCAATCGCTCGCTGATTTGGTCTCGGCAACTCGGCTTGATCGGAGCGCGCAACGTATAGACCCTCTTCTTTCTCCAAACGTTGAGCGAGTTCGGCGATGCCTATCGTCAATTGTAGTCCGCTGCCTGCATCTTCCGGAATTCTCGCGAGCGGTTCTTTGTCTGTCCAGCCTAAGTCCGCAGCGGGAGTTTTACTCGCGGACGCCGGCAAACGGTTCAGGATGACTTGAGAGAACGCATGCGCAAAATGCTGACGGGTCAGCTGCTCGACGCCTTCTTGCCAAGCGGTTTTCGAAGCCGGCGAAGCACGGGCGACCCAAAGCAGGAGATCCGATTGATCGAGGATTTTTATTTCGGGTGGAGCTGTGAGTCCCGGAGTTAAAATTAACGTCCAATCGAAGGCCGCACGAAACAACTTGAATAGCCCTTTCACATCTTGCGGTATTCGCGGCAACAACCGGCGGGCCGGTCCGCCCAGCGGGTCGGACAAATAATTCCGCAACAGAAATGGCGGAAGAGACTTGAAACGTTCGATCCATTGGTCATCGGGAGAAAGCGCCACGTCTTGGGCGCTGGCGATGTCGTCATCCCTCATGCTGAGCACGAGCACCGATTTGCCTTGCGCGGACCAATGACCGGCCAAACGTTCGACGATCGTGCGCCGCCCGCTCGCCGGTTCACCGGCCGCAAAAACGATTAACTTTTGTCCGACCATGTTAGGTCATCTCCCATCGCGCGCAATACCATCGTTAAAAGTCCGCGCTCCCGGGCGTCGATCACCATTTCTGCTTGCGCGGGACTCAGCAACACCGTAATCACTTCGCTGTCTTTCTCTTGTTCTTCGATGGCGTCCACCGCATCTGGTTTGGCTTCCGGCGCCGGCTGCCCCAAACGCTGATTGTCGATCGCTAATATCTGAACATTTGGCAAGAGTAGTTTGGCGGTCTGCTCCGGCACGTTTTTATTGGACGCCGTCATGGCGAAAAGTGCAACGATATCGCCCGGCTGTGGCCACCCTCCCGCGGCATGTGCTTTGTCGGTGGCAAAAGAAACGGCCACCTTGCCCGGCCGCAAAATCGATGACAAGCCATGGCTTTTGCTCGTCTCCGCCAGAATGGTTCTTGTCAGCGGCTGACCTTCGGGAATTTCGACGGTGCTCATAAATATCGGCCGGCCTTCCGCGTTCGATAAATCGTCCTTTGAATGAAGTGCGCCTGGTGGAACGTACGCGCGCGGATATTGCTTCATGCTGATCCATTCGGGTTTGATGATGCTGAAAGCCGGAATGTATCTCTCGGAGACGGGCAGCGCCACCGAATCCGAGGATTCGTCGGCGGATCCCGCCGGCGATTTGGGCAGTAGGGTATAACCTAATCCCCCCAAAGCCAGGAGCACCAGTCCCCCCAGGAGCTTGCGGTTTAAGACTGTCCGGATTTCCATAGAATCGGTGGGCCGAATAAATTTTGTCCACCAGGTCCGTAATGGGGTGCATGTTTGATCACGCATTGTTCCTCCATAACTGGCTGAATTAATCGAACGATAGGTGACGCAGGACGATATTCGATTTGTACTTTATCTAAACGCCACGAATGCGCCCTGGGATGGACCGCGCTACCCAAACGAATCGTGACATTCTCCGTCAGAAACGTCGGCGACCCTGACGCTAGGTAATGGCGCAGGCGGGCCTTAACTTCATAATCTTGTAAATGTCCAGAGCTGTAGAGCATCGCGCCTGAGCGCGCGGCCATAAGCAATTTTTGCTTCATCAAAAACCACTTTGTGAATCCAACGAATGTGACCAAAATGCCCGCCAATACGACGAAGAAAGCAAGACTCTCGACCAACGCTTGGCCGCTCCGGCCCCGAATGAGGTTCATGTGATTTTCCCCAATCGACGCATCAAGCCCAGCAGGCGATCGACGGACAGATTGGAATCGGTCACAAGACGCGCATTAAAATGCGGTGGAATGCTTTGAATGCCCAAGGCATGCCAAAAAGATCCATGAATTTGCGGAAACCCGCCGTTGTGATAACTTGAAAGCGGCGCATCCAACCAAATCCTGGCGGTCGCGACCGAACGTATGCCGTCCCGGGAAGCCAGCCACGTGACGCGGTGATGCGGTTGCGCTTTGAGTTTGGATGGTGACCAGGCCCGCGCATAATAGACCCCTTCCAGATTTCGAACTTCGACGTAAGGCGGAGGGTAGTGCAGAATGAAGGTATGAACGGTCTGCGGCAGCAATTGATGCTGCAATGGGAACGGCCAATAAAGGGGTCCGCCCTTCGCTCCGTTTTGGCGGGCCACGGTTCCCCCGATCGCCGGGGGGACGGTCTTAAATCCGAACAAGACACTCTGCATCAACAATCTAATTCCTCTAATCGCCGGAAGGTTATAGTACTCCGTTTCCCCGACCACGAGGTTGTTGAAAAATGGGAATTGCGCCTTTCGTATCAATAGATTCACCGAATCGTTGATCGTGGCCGCATTATTAAGCATTTCGGCTTCTGCGCGTGCCGTGCTGAGCGCAGACGCATCGGCGGCCACATCCATTTTCATTTGCCAGTAAATATTGCGACACCACAGCAAATACCAGAGGAGAAAGGAGGCCAGTACACATAACGCTGCGATCATAGGCAATGCGATTTGACCGTCATCGTGACGCCAATGCCGCCTCATCATTCCTCCGCCGGCACCGGCGGCTCGAGAAGTATTTCGGCCGTCGATAGCAGTGGAAAATGTGCCATGTACCCGGCAGCGGTGATACCGGGAGAAAGCGTGCTTTTGATTTCAATGGACGCCCAAGAGCCTGGCGATTTGATCGTCGACATGAGATAAACAGGGCGGAACTCTCTCCAGGGTAGACACAAATGGCTTGAACGCTTAGCGCGCGGAGGTGTGACCCGGCCCCATAAGAGGGTATAGAGCAACGGCGAGTTCAACGATTTTTTTTGGTCGCTCGATACCCTCCGGATGAGCCGCGACGCGATCATTTGCATCGCCACGTGGTTGTGGCATAGGACGATCACCTGAACGGTGACCGCGAACGTAATGATCAAGATTGGCATTAATAATGCAACCTCGACCATCGCTTGGCCGCGAATGCGGGACAATCTAGCCATGGATTTCCCCGTGATGGCCGAGGCCCCTTCCGGAGGTTGGCGGCACCTCGGGCAAAATATCAGAGTCCGTCGGATAATCTTTCGAAAAGCTTGGTGGAGCCTTGAGAAAAGTCGTCTGGGCACCTGATTCCAAAGTATTAATGATTGTTGGCGTCACAAAAACGACGATCGAGGTTTTGCGGGAGGTTTCGATTTTGCGACTAAAGAGATACCCCAGCAGCGGAATATCCATCAGAACGGGCACCCCCCGGTGCTTGACTTCCTTTTCATTCTGAATTAGTCCGGCCAACGTCAGCGTGCTCCCGGCATCCATGGTCAGCTGCGAGCTCACCATGCGCGACCGGATTCCCGGGACAATATTTCCCGCCAAGGTCACGCTATTTTGCGTGTCCGGACTGCTGACTTCGGCATCCAGGCTCATCGCGATCTTGCCCCGTTCGTCGACATGGGGCGTTATTTTCATATTCACGCCGTAGGGTTTGAATTCGATCGTGACCGTTCCCAGCGTACCCGCCACCGCGTACGGCAATTCCCCTCCTGCGTGAAAGGTCGCGGTAGTTCCATCGCGCGTGACGAGCTTCGGATTGGCGAGTAAATCGGCCGCGCCACGATCCATTAACACCTGCATTTCCCCGAGGATCGAAGTTCGGGTGAGCGTTCCGACAGAGAAAAGGGCAGGAACGTTGGTTTCTAGTATGTCGACCATGCTTAACCATTCCAATCCCAACGTTCGTGATTTCTGGTCGTCTACTTCGACGACTTCGACGCCGATCTGGATCATCGGTTTTTCCCCGGCGCTGGCACCGTAGCCACGCCCTGTCGCGGCCAAGAGGCACCATGTTCCCGTCAGTACGCGCCGAAGAAAAACCCCGTTTCCCCCAGTGTCGGAATGATTTCGTCGATCAACCGCGAACGTTGTAGGCATGCTAGATGTTGTTGAATTCTTTGGCGATTTTGGTGTTCGACTTCGTCAAACCATTTTGAACGGTGTCCCCTAACTTCTTAATGGCAACGATCGACAAAACGCCCATCAACACCAGTAACAAAACATATTCCACGAGTCCTTGTCCTTTTTTGCTTTTTAAACGCGACATTGTTTCCCCCTTTCCGTCATAAGATTTCGACTTTTTTTCGTGATCACCTGTATTTTCCAAATCCCGTTCGGCAACGCCGTGACGACTATCATTTCTCTCATTGGAATCTCCTATTTGTAATCGACCGATAATCAGTTTCATCGTCTCTCCATGCTTTCTCTAAACCCTTCATTGCTTAGAGCCACGGACCGCCTTTTTATTCATTCGGGATAGAAATAATCTTGCCCGTCGAGGCGCTGGGTATTTGATTGAGGAATCCGGTGGATACACGTCAAGGGAAAGATTGACCACGGACTACTAGATTTTGGCAACGAAGGGTTTTTACAGAGGAGGGCCGAAAGGCAAGCCCTTAAGGCGGCGATTACTTCGTTGGAGAGGCCAGTTTGGAAACTTCTACGCTAAAGGGATCGCTCGCGCCCATTTCTTCCCACACATTGGCCGCCGCGACGCGGAGTCGGATCTTTCCCGGCGGCAAATGGCTCTGGTCGAGTGAAAATTGATAGGGGGCCTTCCACAAATAGCGCCCGACTCGCCGCCATTGTGCGCTTCCGGCACCATGGCTGGCTGTCGCCTCGAACTCGATCCAGGCACGTTCAATCGACTCGCCGGAGATACTGGCCGTGATCACCGGCCGGAGATGCTCAGGGGTCCCGTTTTGCCAATTGATTAAGCGCACATGCACGGGATGTGCTGGGCCTGCAGGAATTAATTTCAGCGCCATGGCTGGCTGAAAATAAGATATGGCCGTGCCAAGGGATTGCTTGGGATTGCTGGGCGCCGTTCCTCGGATATCTTTAGCCAGCCAACTATCGATCTCTTTTCCCCCCCATCCGGCGGCGAGTACGGGGCTCGAGGATATCGTCAATAGCTCCGGCGTCTTAGACCAAAGAGCGAGAAAATGTTCCCCTTCTGGCTGGACCGCGGAAAGCGGCACTTCGGTCCAAAACCATTGCGCTTCCCCTTCGCCTTCGAGAGCCACCTCCGCACTCCCGTCGAGCGGAATGTCTTGGGTTTCCACCAAGTTGAGCGTTTCGGTTTGAGTCCAGGAGGCGGTGGATGAGACGGCCATATTAATTATGCCGGGCACGGCTTGTGGATCCCAAGGTTTCTTAGGAAGCGTAAGCAATTTCATCCGGCCCAGTTTTGCGCCGATGAATGCTCGTGCGTAGGTCCCCGGCGGAATGGGCGGAAGTTTCTTTATCCAACAGGACGGATATCCCACGAACCAGTTCCCATCCCAACCCGCATTGGCGAAAAGATTGTAATCCTGGATATTCGGTAGCTTTGAAACATAGACGGGGTAATCCGAGGTCGTGGACGCGAAGGCATTTGGCGGGAAGAGGGATCGTGTCGCGAGGCAAAGGAGTATGAAACGACTCCCGAAAAAAAGACCCCGATGCAATGACCGGTTAACCGGGACGGACCGATCGATTGAGTTGGGCGATGAGCGAATCCAAATCATCGAGAGAATAAAATTCTAGTCGAATCCACCCCTTTTGTGAAGAGGGACCTGATATCTGCATCTGAACTTTGCGGGCCAGCGCGCGCTGCAGATCTTCTTCGATCGCTTTCACTTCGGGCGGGCGGGCGTCGTAGCCGCCGACGCGCAAATGCTCGCGCACATTAACCCCTTTGTGTTCGCGAGCCGCTTGTTCGACGTCGCGCACGGTCAGTTGTTCGTCGATGATTTTGGCGAATAGCGCTTCCCGGGCTGCCGGATCTTCGACGGCGACTAACGCGCGGGCATGTCCCGCGGTAAGTTTCTGATCGATGACCGCCTGCTGCATGGCGTCAGGCAAATTCAAGAGCCGCAACAAGTTCGCGACCACGGCGCGATCTTTCCCGATGACTTGAGCAATTTGTTCCTGCGTCATGGAAAATTCTTCCTGCAGCCGCTTGTAGCCGAGAGCTTGTTCTATCGCGTTTAGATCTTCGCGCTGAACATTTTCAATGAGCGCCATTTGAAAACGTTCGCCTTCCGTTCCATCTTTGACGAGCGCTGGGATATCCGTGAGGCCGGCTTGCTGCGCGGCGCGCCACCGGCGTTCGCCCGCAATGATTTCATAATCCCCGCCGGGCGTGGTCGAGACAAGAATCGGCTGCAGGACGCCGCGCTCTTTGATCGACAACGCGAGTTCCGTAATCGCGTCATTGGAAAAGTGTCGGCGCGGTTGCTTGGGATTTGGATGGATGCGCGAAATTGGAAGTGTCGTAGGTACCGGAGGATTCGTTAAAGCGGTCACACTGGCCGCCGTATCATCCGAAATTAATGCGTTTAATCCTTTGCCGAGTGCTGATCTCATGTCGTAATCTCCTGGGCTTTGTCGCTATTTGAACTTTCCTGCGTGGCGTTTACCGGCGGCCTCTGTTCACCCATCGGAATCGTGGGAGCGGTACTTTCTGGCGGGACCGCTGGCGGAGATAAGGATTCGCTGCGGCTCAAGAATTCTTTGGCAAGTTTTTCATAGGCTTCTGCGCCCTTTGAATTTTTGTCATAGGCGAGAATCGATTTCCCAAAGCCCGGAGCCTCCGCCAATCGAATGTTTCGTGGAATCACCGTGTCGTAGACCTTTTCTTTCAAAAACTTTTTGACCTCGGCCATTACCTGAACCGTTAAATTACTGCGCGGGTCCACCATGGAAAAAACTAGGCCTTCAATCGCCAACGATGGATTTGCATTTCGCCTTACCAGTTGTATCGTTTTATAAAGCTGGGCAAGACCTTCGAGGGCATAATATTCGCATTGCATAGGAATCAGCACCGTTTGAGAAGCCGTAAGAGCGTTAATAGTAAGCAAACCCAGCGATGGTGGTGTATCAATTACAATATAATCGTATTGTTTTTTAGATACGTTTTTTAATGCCTCTTTAAGTTTGAGATCCCTGCGGTCTAAAGCGACGAGCTCTACCTCTGCGCCCACTAACGATAGATTTGCCGGAGCGACATCTACGTTGGGATGGAATGTTCTGACGATGATTGAATCTAAGGATTCATTTCCGATTAAAACATCATAGACGCTTCTCTCCACTTCTTCCTTATTAACACCTAAACCCGAGGTTGCATTAGCTTGGGGATCAAGATCCACTAAAAGGACTTGGCGACCGAGCTTTCCCAAATACGCCGTTAAATTAACCGATGTGGTTGTTTTGGCGACACCACCCTTCTGGTTTGCTATGGCAACAATTTTCATAAGTGTTTCACGTGGAACTTATCGGAATCGGCCTGTTTTTTTGCCGAACAAGGGACTAAATAGAAGCCCAGCCATAAATCCTGCAGCATGAGCCATGAATGCAATGCCACCGGTGGATTGGGCGGTGACGGCCTGGGTGGTTATAGAGAAGGCGCTATTTAATGTTTGCAATATAAACCAGTACAATAAAAATATAAAAGCTGGAATCTCACGAATTGTAATAAAAAAGAATATGGGTATCAATGTTTTTACGCGGGCATAAGGATAATAATAAAAATAAGAGCCCAGGATACCTGCAATGGCCCCGGATGCACCTATCAAGGGAAGATTCGAATGGGCAAAGTAGGCTTGTGTTCCGTTCGCTATAATTCCCACCATAAAATAAAAAATTAGAAACCGCCAGTGACCCAGCGCATCCTCGACGTTGTCGCCAAAAATATAGAGGAAGAGCATATTGGAAACGATGTGCAGCCATCCACCGTGAAGAAACATTGCCGTGATTAACGTATAAAAATAGCCGGGAATATCCATCCCTAAGTTCCTGGGCATCACAGCCCAGTGGTCAATAAAATGTTCCAACTGCTGTGGGCCTCGAAGAGTTAACTCCAGATAGAAAACATAGAAATTGACAATTAACAGGCTCCACATTATAAAGGGGAATGTTTTCGTAGGAATGTCGTCGCGCAAGGGAATCATAAGGGGCGCTTCTGAGGAACGCCACTGGGGCGGGGGTATTTCGAGGGAGTCAAAGATATCTTTTCAAAGACAAGTGCCACGAACGATAAATCCTTAATAGGCTGATAAGATATGCTTTGGCGGTGTTTCAATCCTAAAAGAGCGACAGCCTGGCTCGCCAATTGCAATTCCTCTTCTGAAGATGTTCCATGTGGAACAACGAGTAGACCCCCCAGCTTTATCAAGGCGGCTGAGAGCTCTAGAGCCACCGGCAATTTTGCTAGGGCGCGACTAAATACAATATCGAACGTTTCTCGCTTGTCCCAGTGAGAAAATTCTTCCATTCGTGCCGCGACAATAGTGGCGTTATTAATATCGTATAAGTTAATAATCGTATCTAAAAATCCACATTTTTTGTTATTAGAATCAATCATATAAATCTGCCATTGGGGGTGGGTCACAGCTATGGGTATGCCCGGAATTCCATTGCCCGTTCCAACGTCTAGCACCTGGAGTCCCTGACTGCGAAGATTTTCTGGAACGAGTTCGGCCAGGGCTAAGGCGTCTAAAACGTGGCGGTTCCAAAATTCCTCGGGATCGCGGGTGGCGGTCAAGGCTAAAGAATGGGGGGCTCCGGCCACCGCCTGGGCATAACGCCGAAGAATGTCTTCATGGGCGGGAGAAAGTATCATGCGCGTATTATAAACAAGAGCGGCGTTGCTCCGGGTCAAATCTTCTACAATATTTCTAATTGTAAAGTTTAAATCCACGAGGACTATATGAAACGATTTAAAAACTCACGAGCCGCCCTGATCTTCGCCGCTCTGCTTGGATATGCGTTGTTCCAGGAGGGGTTATTATGGGCGATGGAACCGACGCTTACCTGGCTCGGACATGCCGCCTTTGAATTTACGACGCGCAATGGTCAAAATATCTTGATCGATCCCTGGATCTCCAATCCCAAAGCGCCGAAGAATATTTCGTTTAAACATGTTGAGGGTATTCTGATCACGCACGGGCATTTTGATCACGTCGGAGAAGCCTTTGACCTGGCCAAACAATTTAATGCGCCGCTCATTGCTCCTTATGAATTGACGGTTATCGCCGAGAAACACGGCGTCAAAAATACATTGCCGATAAACCCGTCGGGAAGCCAACGCATCGCGGATGTCACGGTGACAGCAGTACAAGCGATTCACTCGTCGGGTTACAAAGAGGGCGATGCGATTCTCTATGCCGGCGAGCCCGTGGGATACGTTATCCAAGAAGATGGAGTCCAGACGTTTTATCACGCCGGAGACACCGGCGTGTTTTCCGATATGGCCTTAATCGCGGAACTCTATCATCCACTCGTGGCGCTGCTTCCGATCGGGGGCGTATTCACAATGAAACCTGCCGAGGCGGCGATTGCGGCGCGCGATCTCCAAGTGCGCACCGTGGTGCCCATGCACTTTGGAACTTTTCCCGCGTTGACAGGCACGCCGGACATGCTGCGCGGCGAACTTAAACGTCAAGGCATTCCGACCATCGTTTATGAAATGAAACCCGGAACTCCCGTCACGTTGCAAGTTCTCGCCAACGCCAAATAGTGCGTCACCCTTGTCATAGCCTAATCCGCCGCTGTATTCGCAAAGGGACCTCTCTCGACTGGCTCAATCAAAGCCCGAGAGAGATTCTAAAATTCAAAATACCCACAGAAGCCCTCCAGGCTCTTGTGGCACTGGCTCCTTGAATTCAAGGGGCTGTAACCTGGCGGCACAACAATCTGTCCCAGTGTCATCCAGGGATTCGCTATTTCCTTGAGCGATGAAAAC
>JBBQYF010000029.1:0-20119 GCA_038208955.1 Elusimicrobiota bacterium | reverse complement strand
CTGGGCGTGCGTATGGAGTCCCACCTCGGACAGCAGTTGATCGACACGCGCTTTGCGCTCGGTCGCCGACAACTTGTTTTGCAAGAGTAACGGGAACTCCACGTTTTGAAACACACTCAACACCGGGACCAGATTAAAACTTTGAAAAATAAACCCGAGCGTGTTCAAGCGCAAGTCCGTCAGCTGCCGGTCGCTCAAATGCGCCGTATCCTGCCCCGCCACGCGCACTTCACCGGAGGTCGCCGTATCCACGCAGCCAATCAAATTAAGCAGCGTAGTCTTCCCGCTGCCCGACGGCCCCGCGATGGAAATAAAATCCCCTTCGGCAACGCTCAAGCTCACATCCTGCAACGCCGGTACCACTGTCTTACCGAGAACGTATTCCTTACGAACATGCACGATGGAAACAATAGAAGTCATCCATCCATTCTACGCATCAGCCTAGGGTCAAGTCCACTTTGAAGGCGGCACGCCATTTATTCAGATGGTCGGTTGTCATCGACGTCCTCGTGTCGTTCGGGTGGCTTGTCCGTTGCAGCCTCTACTTAAAGATCGCTAGAGCGCGCGGGGGACATTGCCGAATCTTTAGCGAAGGGAAATGGGGAAGGGCCGGGGCGATCACCCTGATTAACAGCATTCTGTTTAGTCACGCCAGTTAGCGGCCGCGAAAGGCGGTAGTAGGTGGAAATATAGGCCTATCATTGGAAGAAGAAGATGCTCAAAAATATTACTTTCGGATTCGGTTATAGTCGGGCTTATCTTCTTTCCGTCGATGCCAATCGGTTATAGACGACACAGGACAGCCGCACATTTTTAGCTAGGAGGATCTACATCTGCCGGATCCACGAGCGTACAAAGGCAAATTCCATGACCATGTGGAGGACACCAGGATAGTTCCCGCAATCAAATCAAATGGTTTTGGTTTACCGATTCAGGGACTGTCACTAAAGCATGGTGAATTAAGCGCATAGGCATAAAGGGGGTCCATAAAGGGTCACACCCGTGCTAGCAAACTAAACAGCCAGCTAGGATACAAGTACACAGGTATTGCTCGGTCCCAACCAATGCATCAGACTTGCCAATGAGTAACCCCGGTCCAGGCTGAAGGGCAACTGAGTTTTCGGGCTAGGCCGCTGAATCCAGCGCCGATCTCACTTTGTCGATATAAGTCAGTTCTGAAATCAAGTCATACTTCTTCGCCTTATTCATCAGCTGGGTTATCCAGGGCCGCCGGTCAGTGAGCCAATGGGAAACCACGGTTTGCACGCCTTTCCGCGCGTCGTTCGACAGTGTTTCGACATCGATCAGCCGGCGGAGTTCTTTAACATACCGCGACACGTAGGCATAGCTACCTGCCAGCACGGCACGTTTTTCGACTGGAAAGTCGTTGGTTACGTCCTCGGCCCATGCGCTTAAAAGCGCGCCGCGCAAATCGGCTGTGGTGCGGCTTCGTAGAGAAGTAAGAAACCGGTCAAAGAGGGATCCGTCAAAACGTTTGTCCTGGAGGAGGCGCTTCCATTCCGCTGTATACTCGCTCATTCTGGCCGCCGTTAAGTAGCCGGGAAACTGGCCAATGATTTGCAACGCGGCGTCCTCCAAGGTGCCCGCTACATAATCCTTTTTCCGTAGTTCCTCAGCCACGCGGGACACCAACTCTTCGGCTTGCAGCTTTTCGGGGAGGGAAGCCATTTCCCGGATCCAAGACATGTAATGGGTGGGTTCTGGAAAACCGTCTACGAGGGTTCGAGCCAACGGTTTCAATCCTTGGCGGTAATGCGCTAGCACGTCGCCGATATGGCGGATGGCGCCGTCGATATCGCCTCCCCGCGTTGACGCCTCTACCACCCGAAAGTGAAACCGTGGCAATGCATCAAAACTGATGATTAAGGGGTCCCGGTTCTGTGCGGGCAGTTTATTCCAGTACCACACCGCCTGCTTCCATTGTTCTCGGCTCTGCTCGCCGTCGGTCTCCTCGGCCGATACGGCCTCGAGGTCTCCGCGTATGTAGCAATAATAGTAATCATTCTTGTCCCTGACCCGTCCTGACCAGATGCGCGCCTCCTTTAAATGATTGTTCTCGATTCCGATAGCCATAAGGCGGGTAGCCGCTTCGTCGGAGTGGTGCATTTCCCAAGACCGTTGAAAAGCCAACTCCGCTAAATCTATTTTTCCACGCATCATATGGACAAGGCCTTGGGCCAACTCGATCTGGAAGATCGGAATCTCATGATGAAGCGAGGGGTCGGCTGGGACGGCATTTTGGGCTATCCGGATAAATTTTTCGGCTTCATCCAGATACAGAGGATTTTTGTTCGTAGGACCATAGGCGCAAAGTTCCGCGAGATAAAATGCCAACAGCGATGGAACAGCGATTTTTTCTTCATCGTTGAGCAGCATGGACGCGGCGGCGGATAGATCGGCGTACGAAAGCCGCATCTCCTTGACGGCGGCACGCAAATCATCCTCCTTTCCTTCCCGTGACCATCGGTTGTGGAGCAATTCTCCATGCA
The DNA here is from genome assembly GCA_038208955.1 of Elusimicrobiota bacterium. Classification (GTDB taxonomy): domain Bacteria; phylum Elusimicrobiota; class Elusimicrobia; order 2-01-FULL-59-12; family 2-01-FULL-59-12; genus JBBQYF01. Next base: position 17,609 of record JBBQYF010000029.1, on the reverse strand, counting down.
TTCTATGGAGGGCGGTGCTGAGACGGTACCAAAGGGGCCAGGATTTAGGCACAAGAAAACGCCGCTGCTTCTGCATTCCGTCCAGCGCTTTCTGCAAATGTTGGTGAGCCAATTTGTCCGCCCCTTGAGATTGATAGCACGCGGCAATACTCCATTCTAAAAAGGCGATTGGGAATTCTATCACGTTCGAAAAGCGGGACCGTAAGGTCAACCGCGTAGCCAGGAGCCTTTCAAAAAGAGCAAGCCGCTCGTTGACAGAGATACCAGCGTTGTGTAAATCATTTTCGAGCGCGGATAAGCCGGCAAGATCAGCGGCAAAATTGTAATTCGACATATTTTGCAACCCCTCGACTCGTTGCTGGATCTCGTAGGGTGTGGCGGGGACAAGTTGGCCGTTGGAAACGAGACTGAGAAGATTATTCAATTTGAATAGACGGAGCGCGATAAAAAAGGCCGCGCGCTGGGCGTCCATGATGGCCTCCTCCGGCGCGTTCATTTCGATCAGGTTGTAAGGCACCTCGATGGCCTGAATAATTAGGGCAAACAGCTCCGTTAACTGCTTTAGATCCTTGGGTGTGGCACGGCGCCACTTAAATTGCGGCAATCGTAGAACTTTTTTATGACTGAGTATGAACGACTCGAAGGCCTCTGCCACTACCGCGGCAAGCCCCATTTCTACGGCATCCAATCGCGAGAACCCAAAGCGACGGATTTGGGCTCGCTCATTAAACGCGTGGAGCACGGGAACAATGAACGCAAAAACGTCGACCAGCGGTACCTGTGCCCCAATCAACGAATTCAGCCGGTATTTAAACTCAAGCGAAAGGTGCCGATGCAGGCTGCCGCCTCGCTTTTGGGCCGCATTGCGTTCGCGCCGCAGGATTTCGATTGTAGCGCGGAGTTCGGGAAAACGGGGTGTCGCCGGTAGTAGAACGCTATGACCTTCAATCTCGTGCTTTATAGCAGCGTCCGTTCTTCCGTAAAAGTGCTCCGACCATACAGCTCTCGCCGCAAATGCTTCCCAGGATACCGATGGAGGCTGGAAAGATGACACGCGGATGGCCGACGCGGCTAGCAGGTCCCCGGGACCATTGACGGTTATCACAAGTGTAAGGAAGGCCGCGACAGTACGCTGCACAGGCAGCCGAGATCGTAACGTCATAAGCTATTTAATCATTCACTAACCAATGAAAGAATCAATCAAAAGTCCCGACGCAGAGGAGCCGGAAGGCCCAGCAAGCGAGCCGGCGGATGCGATTGTCCGCTTGGTGAAAGCTGAAGCCCGCGTAGAGTTGATCGAGCGCGACTACGGTTTGGGACGCGACAGCGCCGGCAACGACCTAAGTTATGATTGTCAATTTCGGTGTCAAGCACCGCGAGCGTGTCATTATCGTTCCTCTCAGTCGACCGGTATCAGAATTTCAGTGACTAGGTCTTTCTCGGCGGTTTTTTTCGGATCGGTGAGATAATATTCAATGCAGAAGGCGTTGCGTTGGGGGATGCCTTTTGCGGAAATCATCTCGAACACGCGGCCGCTCGCTTCGGGTAGCTCGGAATACGGCCCCGTGTGAATGAAGCGCGCATATCTTCCACCACTGAACCGTTCATAATCCAAGCCCCGTGGCAATTCTTTGGGTTCCGCTGCCAACCTCACGCCCGCGCGGTAGATGTGTTCCAGCTTGAACTTGTAAAGAGACATATATCCCGTAATCTTGTTGTGCTCCTCGATCCCGGGAACAAGCGCATGCAGTTTTTTCCAAGCTTTCGCGGTAGTGGCTTGGAAGGGCCCGATATTCTCGATATAGACGTAATGCATTTTCGGCCAATGAACTATTTTAGGATGATGGGTGAGCTCCATAATTACTTCACTCTACCAAGAACGCTGCCGCAACGCAAAGCGGCTCACGGGCCTTTTGCGATTGCCGGGCAAGCGGAAAGGTGAAGTCCGGGTTTCCACCGGATGCCTCGGGTTCTGCTATAACAGGGAAGTGGAACGGACAATGAGCTGAAAGGCGAAAGGAGAATCCGATGATCGAAGGAATCGCTTTTAGTATGTATCCCGTCACCGATATGAAGCGGGCCAGGGCGTTCTATGAAAATGAGTTGGGTCTCAAGCCATCGCGTGAATTCGGCGAGAATTTTATCGAATACCATTTGAACGGCAACTGTTTTACCTTGACCAAGATGGAAGATGGCATGATGCCGAGCTCGACCATGGGTGGGACCGTGACCTTCGAAGTGGACGACGTCAAAGTCACGCTGGCCGCGCTGCGCGCCAAGGGCACGAAAGTCAAAATGGAACCCGCGGAATTTCCCAACTGCTCGATGGCGGTGGTTTTAGATCCCGAAGGAAATTCCGTCGGGCTTCACAAACGGAAATAATTTGTATCTGTGCCAACGTTCACATTTCACATTCTGAATCAGAAATGTCAGAAATGGGGTCAGGCATGACTTCATGACGAATGCTCGCGCTATTGACGGCACGGGAAGTCTTCCGTACGTTCTCCCAACATACACCAGGATTTGCCGCGCCTTGTTGAGGTCGCCCCGTCGGTTCACACTAGACAACTGTTCTAGACTCACGCCAAACCATGCCTTCACAGCCCTTCGTATTCCATTCGCGGTTGTCATGCATGGTTAACCTCCATGGCTTCGAGTCACAACTCACACATTGATTCAGTTTGTCAGCTTGTCATGCCTGACCCCCTTTCAGAGAACCATTTGTTACCGAAAGTTAACGTTTGCTTCATCGCGGCGTAACATTTCAAAACTACATTTAGCAAGCTGGTCAAAAGGGCACCGGGACCGCGTCGGTCAGCGGCTCGAAAATACTATGGAGGTTACACCATGAAGAAGTTCATTTTATCGTTGGCGGCTATTGTGTGTGGCGTTGGAGTGAGTTATGCGAGCATCACGGTTGTCGACCGCGGAATCGCGCCTTGTTCTTACGGGCTACCGGGAGTGTCGGGATCCTGCCATTTTTGGGAGACTTACCCCATCTACAATCTCAATTGTGTTAGCTATCCTGCCAAGGGATGTCAGCAGTACATTGGATCGTTTGGCGCGAGCTATATTGGTGCGACCCAAATGAACGTCTTCGCATTTTCTGGACAGACGGGGATGGTTATTGATCAGACTTACGACTCGAAAGGTGTTATTACTTCTTCGATGACATCGACCTACACGTTCAAATACTAAGAGTCGGATCGACGCCCTCGGCCAGCTAAACGGCCGAGGGCTTTTTTATTTTAGATAACCCCTACTTCACTTAGTGGGTGGATGTGAATTGTGAAAACGGAACATCGGGCGTCTGAGCGTGACCGCTCGGCCAAGCATTTTCCGGTCACACCGAAGGAACGGCGCTGTCACCCGTTTTCGTTATAGGGCCTTGTCTAAAAAAGGTTTGCAGTCCTTGATCTAAGGCACGCGAGAATGCGGATATCTGCACGGCGGTAATGCCTTGGATTGACAGTGGCCCGAGGTTAATCGTCAGCGGCGTGTTGTTCGGGTCAACCTTTTGCCGGTCTCCCAGTTTTTTGTTAAACTCGGTAACGATGACGACAACGAGGGCTGCGGCTAAGGCGACCACAACACCCGCGGAGGCCGCTTCGCGTATTGCAACAATTAGCGGCCAGGTAAAGAAAAGCACAATCACCAAGCAAAGAAACGCGGCGAGTACGGGGAGCAGTTCACCGAGTGCGGTCGCCACTTCTCCCAGAACTTCTTCAAACGCTTTATGAGCGCTTAAATACGCGAGGATGGCGGCAATCAGCGATTCCAAAATGGCTTGCAAAACGGCCTGCGCATTCGGGAATGGCTTGGCCCCTTTTCTATTACATCTATACACAACTCACCAAACGGTAGGTCGAATACCTATGAGGACGTCCGATAAGGCCCAGGTAACACCACTTTATTTCGTAACCCTGTCGTCACAATCACTCGGTAAAGTTATAGGAGCGTTAGGACGGGGCGCTAACTATGAATCCTCGACGTCTCGCGTTTATCCCGCTTCTTGTTGCATCGCTGGCGCAGATTTCAGCCCCGCCTTCCCACACGATCAAAGAATCCTCAAAAGGGGTTCTTGTGACCTCGGAGGCCTTAGCTCCTGCCCTGGCTGAGTTCATTTCCCCTTTTTCCCGTTGGGTGACACGGTACGTCGAAACGACCGTAGCGCTTTCGCTGGAGTACCGAAGGCAAGAAAAGGAAAATAGAATCGACGGTCACAGGGCGTTCATCGCGTTGAACGGATTAATCGTCCAAAAGAACAGTCTCTCGATCGAACTTTTGGCACATTTTGTGCAGGATTCATCGCCTCTGGTGTCGAGCGAGTGGTTGGAAGAGTTCATCAGTCGTACCGATCCAAACAAAATGTTAGAGCAATTTCGAACCGTTCATATCGCCCCATTTGATGCGTTGTCCCACATCCCGCGTCGCGATCCAAGCGCCACATATGACGCGAAGTTAATTGCCAATGCGGTTTCACGCTCTGTGTTTGAGCGTGAGGACGTGGACCCTTCGAGGCTCGCCGCAATTGCGGTGGACTTATGGCTGGCAGAAGAGTTGGCGGGCGTTCTTAAGTGGGATCGTTTGCATTCACGGACGATCAGACGTCAGGAATTTGAAGAAACATTTTACCGGCTATTTCCTCAAGACGGTGGGCAAATTTCGTTTCTTCAGTATCCAGAGGACATTGGACGGCTCGCGCTCAGTGTCTTTGAGACCCGGGAAAAGACAACGGTCGAACTCCATAATAGTTTAATCGCATTTTTTTCAAATTCTGACGGAAGCAATCGTTACGTTCTCGATTCGGCTACCGATTTCGGCCGACATCTCCGCTACAGCATCAACCAGGCTCCCGGGCGATTGTCGCGGTTGGCCGGCGGCCCTGATTACGTTGCTAGTTTTCCGACGCTCAACCAATTGTTGCAGTGGTATGACAAGACGGACACTCAATCAAGCGCGTATGCCCCTGAAATTATTATGCGTCTCGCAGATCTATTAACTGGGGACAGCCGCGCCTTTTTGGATTCAACGACGTTTGAGGGAATTAACAAATTGGCAGCGTTAAAAGCATTTGACGAGAATGCAAAAGCGTTACACCCCGCCGGAGACAGGCGCGCCCGTTATGAGAACAGTGTTTATATTGATTCGATACCCAAACGAAAGCGGCACCATTTCTATGACCATATGAACTCCGATCGCCGCCGGTTACAGGTTGACTTCCAACGTTACGAGTGGCCGATTTTGTCCCATACCGGGCATTATTCGCCACTCGAGCGTACCGATCCATTTTTTTCGGACATGTTCATTCAGCAAGCGACCCTTGCAGCCTGCGGCGAACCGGTAGAACCACTCGACCGCTTGGATGAACCGAGCAATGATTTGCAACTAATCGATTTTTCGCGCCGTCTGAATAACAACCACGATTTGTTCATGGCGGGTCGCGTAGGGAGTACTCCCCCGGAAACAGTATGGGAACGCCTCTTGGCAACACTGGCCAACGAGGAATCTCGGGCGACGTCTAATAAACCAGGAACGCACCGACGTGTCAATACTGCAGGCTAAAAAACTAGCGAATGGATCCAAACGTTATTCGAGGCAAAGAGGCAAATGGGGACGGAGTACAACAATCAACTAACTTGGGACTCTGGGGCAGGGGCAACTTCTCCAAAACGATAGTGGAACCCCGAGCGGCTGAGCGTGAACGGTTGGCTAAGCATTCAGATCACACCGAAGGAACGGCGCTGTCGCCCGTTTTCGTCAAAGGGCCTTGTCTAAAAAAGGTTTGCAGTCCTTGATCTAAGGCACGCGAGAAGGCGGATATCTGCACGGCGGTGATGCCTTGGATTGAGAGTGGCCCAAGGTTGATCGCAAGCGGCGTGTTGTTCGGGTCAACCTTTTGCGGGACTCCCGGTTTTTTGTTCAACTCGGTAACGATGACGACAACAAGGGCCGCGGCTAAGGCGACCACAACACCCGCGGAGGCCGCTTCGAGTATCGCCAGGATTAGCGGCCAGGTAAAGAAAAGCACAATCACCAAGCACAGAAACGCGGCGAGTACGGGGAGTAGTTCACCGAGGGCGGTGGCCACTTCTCCTAGGATTTCTTCAAACGCTTTCTGAGCGCTTAAATAGGCGAGGATGGCGGCGATCAGCGATTCCAGAACGGCTTGCAACACAGCCTGCGCGTTTGGCCCTAATTTCAAAACAAAATAGGGAATGACGCCGTAGAGTCCACTGACCATGAAAGGAACCGCGAGTAGAGGAGGCGACACAAAAGCCGCCGACGTAAACGTGGAAACGAGCTGGGCGAGCTTCGCGGCGGCGATCGGAGGAGCCGCCCCCAAAGCAGCCACTGAAACAATGCCTGTGATGGTCAAGTCCGGAATCGGAAAGCTTCGCGTCTCTGGAGCGCCCGGCAACATGAGTGAATTGTCTAACCGCGCCAAGGGTTGCGTCGGTAAGTACGTACAGCGCAGGCGCACCGAAGCCGTTAAATAATTTAATGAGTAACTGGTGACCTGCGAGACGGCCTGCAGCAAAGAATCCACCGGTTTAATCTCGTACACCTGCGGACGCCCATCGCCTACGATCGCCGGAATCCAACCGGCGTCCTCTTTATAAAAAATAATCAGATCCTCCCGCGAGGTGGCAGACCCTTTCGACCGTACCACGTCGTCCATTTGACGGCGCGCGTTGATCAGGCACATCAGGCTAAATTCTTTTCGCTGTCGGTTGAGCGCGGATTGCGTGCCCAAATTAACGCGGCCGCCGCCGGGCAAGTGCACCCAGTTTTCCGCCACGAGATAACGATCGAGCTGCGGCGCGAGAGCGAGGGCCGCAGCCTGCTCGACATGCGCGTGCACTCCGTTTCCAAGACGGAGATTTGATCCCGTGACGTCCGGTTGCGCAAGACCGGCGAACGCTGCTTGAATCGCGCCTGCCACACCAAAACTCGACGCTGCCCGCAGAGGTACTTCCTTCGCCCAGAAAGCGATATCCGTCGCTGCCTCGCCGCAAGGAAACTTCGCGCGTATATTTTTCAGTTTCTCCAGAATCTCTCTGGCCAAATCGTCGCGGTTCGGCCAAACAGCCGCCAACTCGCCGCCTGAAAAAAATTCGTCCTTTAAATTAGACGAACCAAAGATGTCGTCGCTCGCCGAAGGCTGTGGTGCGGGAGTTTCTGGATCGACATCGGGCGATTGTTGCTTAGCGTGAAAAGCCGAGAGCACCGAGTCAAGGCTTCGGTATTCGGCCGGAATAAACGCCAGTAACGCGGCGGCCATTTCTCCTGCCGCCGCGTCCTCAGAAGACGTTTGTCCTGAGCGATCGGCGTTTGGTGCGGGATTGCGCTTGAGATATTCTTGAAGGAGGCGCGCAAACTGAACCGCGGTCGCTCCGCGAGTCGCCGAATCTGCGCGCAGAAAGATCGCCGTAAAAATCTCCGTGCAGGCGGCGCGAACCGGACCCGCGGCAGGGCCCGAGCCGCACCAGCGCTCGGCTAGCGCTTTGGCAACCAGCTGCGCGAGCTTGGTCGACGGCGTGCTACGTGTTGTGCTCATGGTGGGGGTGAAACTTATTCCGCGTAGCGACCGGCGAATTCCGGTAGAACGAGGCCTTCTTTGTCGATGGCCACTAAGGTGGTAGCCAACTTCAAGGGAAATGGCGGTCCGACGACAATCCCGCCCAACTCGTAAGCCACGTCCTTGAGATCGAGCCCGCGATAGGCGGGCGCCACAGTCGCCTCGGTGGCCGACTTCACGTCCCGGATAACGTAAATTTTTCCACTGATTCGGATTTCGCGGTCGACGTCTTCGGGATCGCGAAAGAGTGTGTTGACGCCTGTCACGGTCGTGCTGTTCGTCGCAATGGAGATTTTGCCGTCTCCCACATCGAACCCTTCCCGCGCGTCAGCGGCCAAGTCTTCGGCAATCGGCCGCATCGATGCGAGCCAGGGAATACGCTGTTCGAATGGAACCAGCCCCAAGTTTTCGAAAAAGTACGTGACATGCGTTTCGTATCCTTGGCGGACCGGCACCTGCACGCGCGCCGCCCCTGCCGACAAGAACGCTTTAAATTGCGCATCGGCATTATCGGCAACGGCTAACTCGGTCCACTGACTGCGGCGCCCAAAAAAGTAAGGCGCGAAGATGTAAGCCAAGTTATTCCAGTCAAAGGCGAGTTCAAAAAATCGCACCACTTGTTCGTAGGAGGCCATGGCGCCCAGTTGAAGATCCGCCACTTTGGGAACCGGCTCCTGCGCGTCCATGCTTTTAACAAGCACCGTGTCGCCCCAGTGTGGAAGACTTTTGTTGGAAATCGCCGTTAAGATTCCCCGTTTAAGTTCGCGTCGTTCGATGTCGCGGGCGGTTTGTGAGGGAAGATTGCCGGCCCAATCGACGTTTCCAATAGCGGCGCGCGCTTTGTCTTCCTCGTATCGGGCCAGACGCTCCGCGTGGGCCGCCGCGAAAAGCGAAAACATTTTAACCGACCAAGCATTCGCGCAGGCATCAGTTCGCTGACACTCGAGCCGGATCGAACAGCTCAGACCGTTCAAGCTCGTCGTCAAAATGACCGGAACCTCGCCTTCGATGAACGTCCCCGCCGGGATAATGGCAACCGTCGAAAAGGCGATATTCACGGCTCCGTCGCCACCGGTCAGATAGGTCTGCTCGAAGCCATACTCTTTGCCATTTAGTTCGAGGTAGCCTTCGCCATTTTCAAAATGGTTGTAATCTCCCCACACGCGGGAGTACATCCATCCTTTCATCGCGGCGTAGCCCTCCGTCGCGCGATACCCAGTCGGAATTTTAAGCGGGGCCGTCGACGTAACGGTGTTAACGGTTCCCGATTTGTAGTAGAACGGGCCGTCCGAGGCCTTTAGTTCGCTGTTGGAAAACGTGTTGATCTTCGTGGTGCTCGATGGGCTGGCTTCGCCCGGCGCGTTCAGCGCGAAGTGCACTTGCGCTGTCACCGGGGGCGGACTTTCCAGCGGCACGCCCCACGATCCGGCCAGCTCGACAAGTTCTGTCCAACGACTTGGACGCTCTTGAGCACCCGCGGTTGGGTCGACCAAGTTGAAGTCGTCAAGCGTCAGTCCACGGGTTTCGGCGCTGCCGGGGTTCGCGACGAGTTGGGGAAATTCGGGTGGCGGGCCGGATTTTGTATTGCCCCGCGCCTCCACCAAATCGGCCCAGAAACTCGCGGGCTCGGGCACCACAAATTCGTAGATCAGCCGTCGTCCATAATTGACGAGATGCATATCGAACGCCCGTTCCAGCCAGCGGTACAGGCCCACCACGTGCTCGCTCGTTTCGTTATTAAAACCATGCGCAGACGTTTGTTCGGTTTCCTGGATCTCCACTTTTTCTCGCTGCGTCAGGGTCCGCTCGCGAATTTTTTCGCTGGCTCTAGACACCACTTCTTGCGAATGCGCCATCGCCGTCGACGTGCGTTCTTCAGAGGCGTGTTTATAGCCGGCCGAGCCGCCGAGGCTGGCGGTCACAGAGACCGCGGGGCCCATATAAGTAGCCGATACATTGAAATTGACAGAGAGGTCGACCTGTTCGGAAATTGTTTTCTGAATTTCGCTACTGAGCTCGTCGCGGGTCGTCATCTGCAGGTCATGGGTGACTTCTTTTTCGGTGTCTTCGACCGTCAGTAGTTTCGACTCCGTGCGTCCCAACGTGCGGTAGGTTCGGTCCAGATGTTCTTTGGCCAGTACATTTTCGATATAGGCAATCTCCCCTAACTCGTAGTGTCGCAGCTGTTGTTTCAAGATGATCAAATCGCCAATAAAAGAAAGCGGGGCAGAGGAGGATCCCGGGCCGGGTGCCGGCATGGGGCCGATGGCCGTCACGCTGGATTGAAAAGGAACGGCGGTAAGATCCAACGCGCCGAGATCGAATGGCAACATCACCACGCCTTGTTGGAGTGGAACCCGCCAAGCGTTCCGACGAGGAGATTCGGTCTGCGAGCCTTCTGGCAACGCCAGCAAACGCTCCAGGGTTTCGAAACAAAAGATGAGATGAGCCGCCCCATCTAAATCCCCACGGGCGGCGCTGGTAAGCGAACAAGCTGCGAAATAGTCGGCCACGGTCTCGCGCTGCCGCGCGATCTCAGGCAATCGAGCGGCAAGATGCTCGACGCTATCACTATCAAAGGCTGTCAAGATTGCGGTCTCGATGTCCGGCACAACCCCCGACTTTACGAGCGAAGGAAGCTTAAGAAATAGAGGGCGGTAAATTTTATCGGAAAGCAACGTCCAAGCGCTCGTCACGCCCAGTTGCTGAAGACGTTCAGCAGAGGCGGACCGCGCGGTGGCCGTGTCTCCCGCGGCCAGCGCGGCGGAAACGGTTTGGCGATACGTCGCCGCGCTGGGGACGCTCTGATACGAATAAGCACCAATGGAAGGATCGCGAAGGTCGGAAGGAGGGAGCGAGGCAGGTTGGCGTAGGGTTACGAACCGGTAGACATCATCTGCTTTCATGGGGCCCCCTCAGGTCATTGGTGCGTTCTGACTTCGACGCATCATACATTTTGTTTGTCAAGTCCCCTGGCAAGAGCGGTGTCCCGGGATGGTGAAAGCGTCGACGAAGGGACTTGAGCCTCCAACCACCGGTTCACACAATCTCTGTGTGCAATTCAGGACGTTGCGTCCTTTCTTTGTTTTCAGACAATAATTTCAGGTCCGGGCAGCGTCGAAACGATCTCACTTAAACCCCGACTGACCTTCAGCAAACAGAGACGCTTAAGCATTGGATAAGTGAACTGAAAGCTGCCTACAACCCGTTCGCCGGGGGAGGTGGAAGCGGAGCCTACCGCCCAAGATGCCCCCAGCTTCGTCTCAAAAAACCCATGGATTTCTACAATCCACGGATTTTGCGTGAGCCAGCATGTAATGGTTGCGTGGGTGAAACGCCATAAGCCGGGCCGTCTGCGTGCGGGGAATAGCCCATCAGCGCTATGATGGAAAGGGGTGGAGTGCGTAGGGTCGAACCGACTACGAAGGCCGTGCATTTGCCCTAATTAATCCTAAGGAGCCTATGATCATGATTCCCAAGAATACGATCTGTCTCTGGTTTGACAACGACGCGCTGGACGCCGCAAATTTTTACGCTGCCACTTTTCCCGATAGCAAAGTCACCGCGGTCCACAAGGCGCCAAGCGACTATCCGGCCGGAAAGAAAGGGGACGTACTCACGGTAGAGTTCTCCGTATTCGGCATTCCCTGTCTTGGTTTGAACGGCGGCCCCGAATTGACGCACAGCGAGGCCTTTTCTTTTCAGATCGCAACAGAGGATCAGAAAGAGACGGATCGCTATTGGAACGCGATCGTCGGAAATGGGGGGGCCGAAAGCCTGTGCGGTTGGTGCAAGGATCGTTGGGGTCTTTCCTGGCAGATTACCCCTCGCACCTTAACGGAGGCCATGGCCAAGGGCGGAGCTGAAGCCAAGCGCGCCTTCGAAGCGATGATGTCCATGAAAAAGATCGACGTGGCCGCCATTGACGCCGCGCGCCGCGGCTAACTCGAGCCGGTCCGGGGGCGAACGCATCGGCGTCATGGCCGGGGTAAGGGATACTGCTTGTGCTTTCGCTCGCCCATCCGAACGAGAGATTTTTTTCTAGGCACGGCGTCAGGCACTACCCGAACATTACCGATTTGCTGGGGACAGAGCCTTTAAGGTTGTCACCGAAAGGTGTCCAGGGTGGCAGATCAAACGAATAACGGGACAGCGATGAAAGTTGACAAAATTCGCTGATGTGAAAAGAGCCCAATAAAAAACCAAGAAATGACGGGCATGCCCCGGCCTTTTTTTTATTGACGATTACATCGGTTTATAAGCAGATGACGCGCGAAGTACTCACTACTGCGGTCAACTACCCGGCCATGGTGAGGATATTAGGATTTCGCAGTGCCTTAAACGGCGCCGCTTCCAGATATTCTTTCCGCCGGAATTCGTTGAGAAACACTATAAAACGTCCTTCCTCATCAATGAAATTGAAGTTGTTCTGCAACGTCTTGAAATAAAAGGCCAGCGACACCGTTCGAGCGTGAAATCGTACTTCTGCGTAACGTCGGCGTCGCATATCCATCAAAGCCGCGATCAATAATAATTTTCCACGTCCTCTAACACCGTCAGTTTGCAAAGTAGCCATCCGCGGCAGATATAAAATATTCTTCTCAATGAGTGTAGCCAAAAGATACCCGGTCAATTTTCCATCCGCGGGATCCACTAGCGCGTAGAAGAGCGCGGGACTCGAAAAGTCGTCTTTATGATCCTTGATGAATCCGTCAACATCCATGTAATCGGGACCGAAGGCCGCGCTACTAAAGGTTGCCAGCTGCTCAACGAATCCGTCGGTAATATGATTTTTGAAGGGCTCGGAGTGCGAATCGACGCAGAACACTTTGCCCAATGAAGGGTCCGATGTTACTTCGAAGGGTTTGACGCCTAGAACTTTGGTTAAACCATCCTTCGTCGGACCGGGAAGCGTGGGAGTTTTCTCTAGACGCCATTTTCCCGTCGTCATTTCCCGGACCATTTTTGCGCGAAATCTATCACGTTTTCCAAATAGGGTTCGCGCCGACTGAACGAATCGTCCGGGCTCGGAAAGGGCTTCTTTATCAATCAATGCTTCAGAATTCGGAACAGGAGACGGGCCATTTCGACTTTTCGTTCGTAGGTGTGAGGAATCTGCGATAAAGCAGGAAATTAAAAGTAGCGCCGTGATCCGGTGAAATGGTTTAGGCATCATCCTTTGTGCGTGTACACAGAAATTATACCCAACTTCTCGAAAGATCCGAAAGGTATCCCTGATGCACGGACAAAGAATACCGCGGTTAGTTGAAGGAACGGCCGGGGTCACTCATTGGAAGTCCTGCTGTCAAATGGACCGCCTCTATGCGATCGACGTGAAATCCGGACGGCGCCGGTCTCTCTCGGGACTGACGGCCTTTCAGTCGCGTTATCGTCGCGCCAAAGCATGCCTCATTACCAGAGACAACTACACCGGTTTCGCTCAATCTCCGCCGAATTCCTACGATCCGTCGCCGTTGAATAAAGTCGCAGTGGAGGCTGTTAATCTTACAGAACGGAGATCGTCGACAAAACGCTGGTATTCGATATGCTGTTGGGATGGGTCGGGAACTCGTAAGATGGCGGCGGGGTGGTTGGTGACAAAAATGTTGCCGAACGCCGCGCTTGGTTGCACGCGGCCGCGTTCGTCGCCAATGCGCACCGCTCGACCTAAAACACTTTGCGCGGCGGTTGCTCCCAAACAAACGACCATCCTCGGCTTCACCACCTTGAGTTCCGCTTGGAGCCAGGGACGACAGGCGTGGATCTCGCCACCACTTGGCTTTTTGTGGAACCGGCGACTGCCCAAAGGTTTGAATTTAAAATGTTTCACCGCATTGGTCACGTAGAGCATTTGACGATTCAACCCCGCGTCTTTTAATGCGCGGTCCAGCAACTGCCCGGCCGGTCCGGTAAAGCTGTGTCCGACTCGGTCTTCCTCGTCCCCAGGCGCTTCGCCGACGAGCACAATCGCCGCATTTGCCGGACCTTCTCCAAAAACCGTTTGTGTGGCCTCTTGATACAAAGGACATCCTTGGCAGGTGAGTGCTGCGAAACGCAGCGCTTCGATATCAGCACCCGCCGGAATAAAAGCCGCCGCGCTCGCGGGTACAGAGGCCTGCATCGTTTGGACGCGCGCCGCCGAGGTTCGAATCAGTTCGGGAATCAAATCGGTTTCGGGCAGCGTGGGCCAGTGGCGAACCGCCATATTGGCTTTCATCGTGCGAATTTTAAGGCGTGCAGGGTTGAAAATGGCGCGGTAGTATTGACGCCACAAATCTTCCAACTCATCCGCACTTGGCGCTTGGGACCGTGGGACGCCGGCGCTAAAGGTTAAAGCATTCCCATCCCAATGAGCACTGCGGTCCGGCGTTAAAATACTCCACGTCATCGATCCAAAGCGGCGTTTAAAAAAGGGCGCCGCTTCTTCGACAATATAATGCGCCGGTTGGTGCCAGGCCGCAAACACGTCGGGAGCTTCGCTTACTTTCCGGAAGCGTACAAAGGCATGCATTTTATGGATATCGTGACTGATGGCTTTTTTCATGCCGAGCAAACGGCGAACCCCATCGTCCGTCTCGACGCGCAACAAGTGCGGTTCACCATGGGTTAAACGCCACAGCGCCTGATAAAGAAGAGCCCAGCGCTCGGGATCTCGGTAACAGGACACCGCTTGGGCGATTGAAAGAAACTCGGCTGTCACGAATGATTTTTGGGGGGGCGTATCGCCGAGAGAGTCAACGGATTCAGTGGTCGTTCCAAAAAGTTCGGCGGTGTCGGATGTTTCTGACCACCAAACGTCCTCAGGGGGAATTTGTCGCTGTAATAACAAGCGAGCGGCGCGGCGCCACTCGGTAAATGTTTGAACGCTCTCCAATTTCATAATTGGCCCGATGCTGCAGAGGTCGATGTTTCCCAAAAGAGCAATTGTTGGGGCGGTGTTACGCGGTCGGTTAGACTTAGCGCATCGAGTTCACGTAACGCAGGATTCCCACCCACGGCGGTGACAAAGTATTTCACTTTCTTTAAAGAGATACCGAGTTTGGCCAAATCCTCCAATCGGAAGGCGCGAAAGACACGGGTCTCAATAATTCGCCGGGCATTGCGCACCCCTATGCCGGGTACGCGTAAAAGGGCCGCGAGCGGGGCTTGGTTTACGTCGATCGGAAAAAAGTCGCGATGACGCAACGCCCAATCAAGTTTAGGATCGCGTTGTAACGTCAAATTGGACTGTGGTGTTTCCAGAATTTCATTGGCTTTATAGCCGTAGAAACGCATCAGCCAATCGGCTTGGTAAAGCCGATGTTCACGAAGGAGAGGGGCCGGCGATACGGGCAACGCCGCATCTCCGTGCGGAATAGGACTGTACGCGGAGTAATACACCCGACGTAATTTAAATTGATTATAGAGAGACGATGCTTTGTTTAAAATCTCTGAGTCCGTGGTGGGCGTCGCGCCGACAATCATTTGCGTACTTTGACCGGCGGGAGCGAAACGTCCAGAGTGTTCATTCGACCGTTTGGCCTCTAGGATACCGTCCCGAATGGTGCCCATCGTTTGTTCCACGTCTGCATGCGTTTTCGCCGGCGCTAATTTTGATAAGTCGTCTTGCGTCGCCATTTCAATATTGGCGCTTAACCGGTCTGCCCACCGTCCGGCTTTGGCTATTGACTGCGCCGACGCACCCGGTACAGCCTTTAAATGTATGTAGCCGCCAAAACGTTCCTCTTGGCGAAGACGACGAGCCACTTCCGCTAACTGATCCATGGTGTACTCAGCGCTTTGGATCACGCCAGAACTTAGAAAAAGACCTTCAATATAGTTGCGTCGGTAAAAATCCATCGTCAGCCGAACGACTTCTTCCACGCTGAAGCGCGCCCGTGATGTTTCGCTTGAAATTCTGTTCACGCAATACGCGCAATCAAACAAGCAATAGTTTGTGAAGAGAATTTTTAATAAGGATACACAGCGGCCGTCTGGTGTATAGCTATGGCAGATGCCGCTACCCGTGGCGTTGCCTAAACCGCCCATCGGACGAGAGCGCTTCGACCCACTGCTAGCACAGGAAGCGTCGTACTTGGCCGCGTCGGCTAATATTTGAAGTTTGTTGGAGAGTTCCATTACGCTAAGACCTACCCTCGTTATAATCATACAAGCGTATGATGTCAAGGGCGTACCACTTTTTGGGATTTAGGCTCGATACGCCAATTCTGGACAAAGAACAACGCGGGTCGTGGGGCGAAAACGATATAACAGGGGTGCGGGCGCAAGGGTCCGCCTTTTCGAAACTTTTGGCGGGCCAGAGTGTCTTATAGCCCGTGCAACGCGCGGACTCGGTTAACGCATTTTTAATTACGTTCTTGCTCATTCTCCTCTACGGTGTAGGGCGGCTGTTTTTGCCGTTTGCGGGGGCGCTGCTGAGCGCGGTATGCATTGCGGTCTGCCTTTACCCCTTGTACGAAAAGTTTATCCACCGCACACCCCGCTGGAATAAGAACTTGCACGCGCTAGCGATGCTTGGTCTCGTCATGGTTTTTATTATCGTCCCATTGGCATTAATTGCCTGGACGATGGTATTAGAATCGGACAGTTTTGGCGCGGTTATGAAGGCCTGGAGCACGAGTACGGATCAATGGAAACAAGGTCAAATCGGCACTCAAAATGCTGCCACGGTGAAAGAGGTTTATTCTTGGCTGCACAGAACATTCGGGATGAGCGTTCGCGAAATTCAACAACACCTGGCCAACCGCGTCGGTCAAACGTTGGAAGGAATTAGTAAATTTGGCGCCGATCTCGCCGCCAACGTGTTTATTTTTATATTTCATTTGATGCTCATGCTCTTCGCTTTATTTTTTCTATTCCGCGATGGCGGGCGTTTCAGTCATCACATTATGGCGCTCGTCCCTCTGCGGCAACCCGAAAAAGAAAGGATTTTTGAGCGAATGCGCGACACCATCGTCGGGGTGGCGCGTGGATGGATCTTGACGTCGATGATACAAGGCGTTTTAGCAACCCTCGGTTATCTTTTCGTCGGGATCGACGGGGCCGTGCTCTTGGGTGTTTTTACCGCGCTGATCGGCCTCTTGCCAATCGTAGGAAGCTGGGGGGTTTGGATGCCTGTCGTGATCGTCCTGTGGGCTAAAGGGATGGTCGGAAAGAGCTTGTTTCTATTTTTCTGGGGAGTGGTGGTAGTCGTTGGAACGATCGATGTCCTCGTGCGGCCTTACCTGATGGGCCGGCAGGCGCAATTGCCCCTTTTCTCATTATTTTTTGCTTTGCTGGGTGGAATTGAGGTATTCGGTGCCAAGGGTATTGTTTTGGGGCCTTTGATTATGGCGCTGGCGCCGCTTATGCTCGAGATTTACCGGGACCGTCACATCCGATCGATTCGCTCGTTTTCCAAACTAACGGCGGCCTCCGAGAAATCGACCCCCGGCGGGGCTTCCCCCGGCGTCCCGCCTATCACCGGCGTCCTCGATCAACCGTCTGGATTATCCGGACTTCCAACCGCCTAGCGGACAGACCCTCAGGCGGGAAAACCGTCTCAGCTAGCGACCGGCCCAATAAAATTTGCTGATAATAATTACCCCATGCAGGACCAATACGATCCACCCGACGGCATGAAATATTTTTGAGGCATGGGGCGAACTAAACAGGCGACCTAATTCTTCTCCGAACACAATCAGCATAAACGGAACCAACGATCCGAAGACGAGAGTCCACGTCGTCCGCGGATCCTTCATCAAGTAAACCATGATCGCGTAGAAAATATAGACCGCTAGCAGGAGCGTTCGTTCTGTCGACCAGCGCCGCCAGCGCGGCACGGCGGATAATTCGTCGTCGGTTAACATGATGAGCAGTATAGATTAAATGAGCAAGAAATGCGCCAGGGCGAATTAAGAAGTCTAAGATGTAACCCAAGCAAGAGTCGTTGTGCAGTGAGAAATGTAACCCAAACTCTGGAAGCCCAGAGGAGGGTTATATGCCGAAGTTCACTGCACGTATGGAATACCTACAAGCCATTTATGAA
>JBBQYF010000028.1:0-20440 GCA_038208955.1 Elusimicrobiota bacterium | reverse complement strand
TTGGACCCCGCGGATCGCCATCATAATCTCTTCCGGGTTTGACGAGGCGGCCAAGGCGGTTTCGAGAGCAATTTCCCCCGCATTAATTAATTGCACGAGCGCTTGATGAAACGTTTGCATGCCGTAATAAGCGCCTTGCTTCATTACGCTGCTGACTTCGCTCAAGGTGTTTTCGAAAATATATTTACGGATAATCGGCGTCATGACCATGACTTCGACGGCCGGCACGCGACCGCGTCCCGAGCTATGCGGCAATAAGCGTTGAGAGATCACGGCGCGCAGGGTGTCCGCTAGCTGAAAGCGGATTTGATTTTGCTGGTGCGGCGGAAACACGTCAATAATGCGGTTCACGGTTTGGAGTGCGTCGATCGTATGAATGGTCGAGACGACCAAATGCCCCGTCTGCGCCGCGGTGAGGGCCGCCGACATGGTCTCCAAGTCGCGCATTTCACCCAGGAGAATGACATCAGGATCCTGGCGAACAACGTGTTTAAGCGCTTCCGGGTAAGACATCGTATCTTGCAGTAGTTCACGCTGGGATATGATCGACTGTTTGTCTTCGTGCAGGTACTCGATCGGGTCTTCAATGGTCACGATGTGTCGGCTACGAGTCGTATTAATATAGTCGAGCATAGCGGCCAGGGTGGTTGACTTCCCGCTGCCGGTCGTTCCCGTTACGAGAATCAACCCGCGCGGCTCATCGGCGATTTTGCGTATGACCGCGGGAAGTTTTAGTTGCTCAAAAGTAGGAATTGACGTTGGAACGATCCGGAAAGCGACATTGACTGTTCCGCGCTGGCGGTAGACGTTGACGCGGAAACGGCCGAGACCTTCGACGCCGAGCGCCAGATCGCATTCCGATCGTTCGGCGAAAACGCGCGATTGGTTTTCATTCAAAATGCTTTTAACCCATTGCTCCACCTGCTCCCCGGATATCGCCTGGGGCGTTTTGAAAGTAAGTTGCCCGTCCACGCGAAAGACGGCGGGCTTGTTCGAGCGCAGATGCAAGTCCGAGGCGCCTTTTTCCACCATGATTTGTAAAAGCAGTCGGAGATCCATAACCGTTACTGGCGCAGCCGATTCGGTTTGAAACGCAAAAACGCCGGACGCTGCAATTCCTCTTCAAGACTTTTGCGTTTAGTCGCGGACGATTCGATTCCTTCCGGCAGTGAGTCATTCTGCGGTCCCGGAACACGGGGACCCGCGCGGCGATCCGTGCTGCCCGGCGTGCGCGTGCGTGCCGGGGTTCCACGCTTGGCCAGGGCGCTCGTGCGAATCGCGGGGAAGCCGGTGGCAATGACCGTAATCTGGATGCGGTCTTCCAGACGATCGTCAAAGGCATGGCCGTAGAAAACGTGCGCCTCGGGACAAGCGCTGTAAATATAATTCATTGCTTCACCCACCTCGTGCAGAGTGATATCGCGGCTGCCCACAATGTTGCAAATGACCCCCTTCGCGCCGTCGATGGTGACGTCTTCCAAGAGCGGATTGCGCAGTGCTGCTTGCGCCGCCCGGAGGGCGCGATCGGGGCCCCGCGCTTCGCCGATGCCCATCAGGGCCTCGCCCGCGCCGGTCATGACCGTGCGGACGTTGGCGAAATCCATGTTGATTTCACCGGGATGGGTAATGACGTTTGAAATGGCCTGCACCGCTTGGCGCAGCACGTCATCGGCTATTCGAAAAGCATCCTCAAAACGCGTCGTTGGTTCGACGATCGAAAGCAGACGGTCGTTGGGAATGACAATCAGCGTATCGCAGTAAGCTTTGAGTTCTTTCAAACCGTTTTCGGCCTGGACCAGTTTGACGCGGCCTTCGAACTGAAAGGGACGGGTGACGACACCGACGGTGAGCGCTTTGCATTCTTCTTTCGCGATACGCGCGACCATGGGAGCTCCGCCCGTACCGGTCCCCCCGCCCATCCCGGCCGTGACGAAGACCATGTCTGAGCCCATCAACACCTCTTTAATTTTTTCGGCGCTTTCTTCGGCCGCCTGCCGCCCGATATTGGGATTACCGCCGGCACCCAGGCCGCGCGTTAATTTTTCGCCCAGCTGGATCATCAAAGGCGCTTTGCTGCGGCGCAACGCCTGAGCGTCGGTGTTGGCCGCCGTAAATTCCACGTGCTTGAGGCCGCCTTCAATCATCCGATTGACGGCGTTTCCGCCGCCGCCCCCGACGCCAATGACGCGGATGACGGCGGGCTGTTCGCGGATGTTGTCGGCTAATTTAATTTTCACTAAAAAGTTTCCTCGACCCATTCACGCATGCGCTGGCTCCAAGTGCCGGTACGAACGCTGCGCCGGCGCAAGGCCGCCGTCCGCCATTGACCGTCTCCTTTGTAGGGGAAGCTCAACAAGCCGACGGCCGTTGCAAAACTCGGGTGCCCGACGATTTCACTTTTGCCGATGACCCCTTGGGGAAGGCCGATTCGCGAGGAGAGTTGCAAAATTCGTTCACCGGCCTGCTCAATGCCTTTCAATAGCGATCCGCCGCCCGTGAGAATCACGCCGCCCGGAACCACCCGGTCGGCGTATCCGGAGTCTTGCAGCTTTTCCGATATCAGCGTGAAAATTTCTTCAACGCGCGGTTCGACGATATCGATTAACATTCGCCGGCTAATTTTGCGAAACGTCCGGCCGTCCATCGCGGTGAAGTTAACTTCACTCTCGTTTTGCTCAAGCAGGCTGGCCATGGCGACGCCGAAGTTTTCTTTGATTTGCTGGGCCTGCGAGAGCGACGTGCGTAACCCATAAGCCAAATCGCGCGTTATCGCATCGGCGCCGAGCGGAAGTTTTTCCGTAAAATGCACGCTGCCGTCGAAGTACACGGCGAGATCCGTCGTTTGGCCGCCAATATCGACGAACAGGCACCCTAGGTCGCGTTCTTCTTGCGTGACCACTACTTCCCCGGCCGCGAGCAACCCGTAAATGGGTTCGGTCACGGAAAACCCGGCGACGTTGATCGCTTTAAAAATATTATTTAAGTGGGAGCGCGACGCCGTGACGATATGCGTGTCGACTTCGAGCAAGGACCCTTCCATACCGACGGGGTTCGGGACGCCTTGTTGGCGGTCAAGCGTAAAGCCTTGGGGAATCGTGTGAATAATTTCGCGGTCGGGAGACATGTGCACGGCTTGCGCGCTTTCAATCGCCTTCTCGACGTCTTCGGCGGTGATCTCCTTGTCCGTGCGAGCAATATTCAGGGCGCCATGGTTATTAAAGGTTTGGAGATGAGTCCCACGCACCGCGATCGTTAGTTCTTTAACCATTTCCTTGGCCGTATCTTCGGCTTCTTCGCAAATGCGCGTGACGGCGCGGGCGGTCTCATCGATATTAATAACGACGCCGCCTTTGAGGCCGCCGGGACATGCGCTTCGGGAACCGCTCAGCACTTCGATTTGTCCGGTCTGCGCATCGCGCCGCCCGATCACAACCGTCACTTGAGCGCTTCCGATATCGAGTCCTGCAATGACATCCTGTTTGGCCATAGAGTGTCTCCCGCTGACGTCCTGGTTATTAAATGCCCTTTGGTCTTACAATGATACGCCCATCCTCGAAAAAGCGCAAATCCACCGTCGAGGCCCCGCCGAGATGTTCGTGGGCGTCCTCGGTAACACGGGAAAGCGAAGCAGCCTTTGGACCTACGCTCCGGCTTTCGGGTGTTCCCCATAAAACGGACATTCCATTGCGCAGTTGAAGCAACATGCTGCCTTGCGCGTCGGTCGACAATAACGCCACTTGCCCCCACAACTCGGATTGTTTCGACATCTGCAGCAGCCAATGCCCGAGAATGGCCGACGGGATTCGGGAGGCTAAGATGACCTTGGGAAGCTGCGGCCAAGCGTCATCCGCGATCGGGAATATCATCCCTTCGGCGTCGATGCCGTGCCCGGCGAGACGGACGAGCGGCATTCGCGGGACCAACTGAATGTTGACAATGTTTGCTCTGAAATCGCGACGGACGTGAATGGCGCCCACGCCGGGATTTTGACGCAACACCCGTCGTTCAACGCGTGCCGCCGATCCGGGAAACCAAAGCCAGAAACGATGCAGGGGCAAGGTCGAATCAATTGTTAGCCCTTGCAATAGCGCGGGCGCCGAGACATTGACCTGAGGCGTGTGCCGATCAAAAAAACGCGAAAACAAAGAATCGCTTTTGGTCACGAGCCCCAGAGCAAACCCTACCGCGAGTGCTCCCGCCAGGCCGCGCAGCATCACTTTACGCGCCGTGCTGTGGATGGCGACGCGGCGCCGGCTGCGCAGCACCACGCGTTGTTTTCTAGGTCGGCGTGCCATCGAGGGAGAGTAAGGCAATCTTTAAGACGAGTTGATCGAAGTCGATCCCCGCGGCGCGCGCCGCTTCTGGTAAAAGCGAGGTTTCCGTCATTCCGGGGATGGTGTTGACTTCGAGTAATGTGGGTCCCCGGCGGTCGTCCACGATTAAATCAACGCGGGCGACGGCGCGAATACCCAATGCACGCGCCGCCGCCAGAGCCAATTCCGTCGAACGCCTTGCCGCCGATGAAGAAATTCGGGCCGGCAAAATATGACGCGATCCACCGGGGGCATATTTGGCATGAAAATCATAAAAGGGACGGTCGGACGGGACGATCTCGATGACCGGAAGCGCTTGCTGACCCAGGATACCGACGGTAATTTCGGGGCCCTTAAGAAACGCCTCAATCAGCGCGACGGAACCGTAGCGAAACGACTTGGCGAGCGCCGGCTTCCATTCTGATAGGGACCGCACGATCGAGACGCCCAGCGCCGAGCCTTGGTCGGATGGCTTGACGACGAGCGGAAAACCGAATCGTTTGGCCAAGGCCGCCCCATCACCACTGCCGAGGGCGCCTTGTGCCAAGTGAAACCATTTTGCCGTCGGAAGTCGCGCCGACTCAAAGATTTGTTTGCTGGCCATTTTATCCATCGCCAGCGCCGAGGCGAGGACTCCAGAGCCGGTATAAGGAATCTGCATTTGCTCCAAAAATCCTTGGATGGCACCGTCTTCGCCGCCCGGACCGTGGAGCGCGATATAGGCAAAATTAATTTTGTGTTTGGTGAGCAACTGTGGAAGGTTTTTAGCCGCATCGATCTTAATCGCGGAAAATTTTTGCCGCCGAAGCGACCGCCAAATGGCCTCGCCCGTTTTAAAACTGATCGACCGTTCACCGGAACGTCCCCCCAAGAGAACCGCTAAACGTCGGCGTCGTAATTGCGCGAGAAGCTCCGCCGGGTCGGTAACCGACTTTACCATTCTCCGACCAACTTCACTTCCGGCTCGAGCGCGACACCGGTTTTTTCCAAAACGACTTTTTGAATACGCGTCATCAACGTCCGCACATCGCGAGCCGTTGCATTATTTTCGTTGATGATAAAATTGGCGTGGCGTTCGGACACGCGAGCTCCACCCTCAGCCTGCCCTTTGAAACCCAATTGCTCAATCAGTTGGGCGGCTGCCGCGCCCGGCGGGTTTTTAAACACCGATCCGCAGTTGCTGGTGGCAAGCGGCTGCGTTCGGGAACGGTACTGTAGATAGGCCTCGATGCGACTCATTATAGAGCCCCGCTCGGCCGGTTTCAAACGCAAGGCCGCCGACATAATCCACTGTCCAGCCAAGGCCGACCTGCGATAAGAAAATCCAAATGACCGGGGCTCTAAAAAGGCGGGAAAACCATCAACGCCCAGAACTTCTACCATCGCGACGACATCGCCCAAGACCCCATCTCTTGTCCCCGCATTCATCACAAGGCCGCCACCGATTGTTCCGGGGATGCCGATCAAAGATTCGATGCCGCACAATCCATGCTCGGCGGCCTGCTTGGCGAGGGTCGGCATCCAGACCGCGGCACCGGCGGTGACTTCCTCATCGCGAAAGGTGTATTGGCGAAACGCTCCTTTAAGTTGGATCACAAGCCCACGAATACCTTGATCGGAAACCAAAAGATTTGAACCCGCGCCGACGAAGAAAACGGGAAGGGAATGCGTCAGCGTGACGCGCCGCAAGGCGATCAATTCATCGCGGTGATGAACTTCGGCGTAATAGTCGCAGGGACCGCCGATCGCCCAAGACGTGTGTCGCGATAGCGGTTCGCTTTCGCGCAAGACCGCGCAAGCCGATTGGAGATCATGTAAAACTGCCATGCGTCAGCGCCTGAACCGCCGGAGCATAGAACGATTAGGGAAGTACATGAACGAAGTCATGGCATCACCTGGCCGCTAACGGGATTTGGGATGGAGCCTAAAAGCTGTTCCCCCAACTTCCACACATCGCCGGCGCCCAGCGTAATGACCACATCGCCCTGTAGAAGTTCATCGCGCAGGCGATCGACGGACAACGGTTCGCGCAGCCACGTTGCCGCGCGATGCGTTTTTTGCATGGCGTCGACAATTAAACCCGAGGAAACCCCGGCGATCGGCTTTTCCCCGGCCGCATAAATATCCAGAATGTAGACACGATCCGCCTGCCGGAAAGAATTGGCAAAATCGCTCGCGAGGGCTTGCGTGCGCGTGTAACGATGGGGTTGAAACAATACCACCAGCCGACGGCGCGGGTAACGCTCGCGCAGAGCCGCCAAGGTGGCGCGAATTTCGGTGGGATGGTGTCCGTAATCGTCGACGACGGCAAATTGCCCGTTCTCCCCTTTGAGTTCGAGCCGACGCCCGACGCCTTCGAAGGATGCCAGACCCTCCGCGATTTTTGCGAAAGGAATATCCAACTCATGGCCAACCGCAAAGGCGGCCAATGCATTGAGCACGTTATGGCGTCCCGGAACACGCAGGTGGACAGTTCCCTGCAGATCTTTTCCCCAGATCACTTCAAAGGTCGTCCCCCCACCTTCAGCGACCTTTAAACCATGGGCTCGGCATTGCGCCTCCGAATCGATTCCGTACGTCACGATGCGCCTTGTCATACGTCCCAGCTGGGCGCGGACATGCGGGTCATCCAAACAGACAATGACGCAGCCATAAAAGGGCACGCGCCCCGCGTAATCCACAAAGGCGTCCCCGATTCGCTCAAAGGTTTTGTAATAGTCCAGGTGATCGTTGTCGATGTTCGTGATGATGGCGAGCGCTGGCGACAACTTGAGAAAAGAACCATCCGATTCGTCCGCCTCAGCCACAAGATAGTCGCCCTTGCCGAGCAACGCTCCCGAGTCGATATGCTTGAGCCGCCCACCGACGACGACCGTCGGATCAAGACCCCCCGCTTGCAGAACCGCCGCGGTCATCGAGGTGGTCGTCGTTTTTCCGTGGGTCCCTGCCACCGCAATCGTGTATTTCAAGCGAGCAAGTTCCGCCAGCATCTCGATACGCGGGATCACGGGAATGCCCTGCCCGCGGGCCTGCACCACTTCGGGATTCCTGTTATCGACGGCGGTCGAGGTCACGACCACCTGAGCGTCCCGCACGTTGGCCGCGGAGTGCCCGGCGTCAATTCGTGCGCCCAACTTTCGGAGCCGCTGGGTCACCGGTGTTTCCTTCAGATCCGATCCGGATACTTTATAGCCCAGGTTTACCAACACTTCGGCGATCCCCGACATTCCGGATCCGCCAATTCCGACGAAGTGAATGCGCTGGATTTTTTTAAACATGGAGGATATCAGCTGTCCTCAGCGGGGGAGAGGACAAGGTTTTCGCCGACTTTTCTGACGACCGGACAATATCGTTTTTCACAATTTCTCACCCATCCACTTCCCTCGCAAAACGAAAGGAGGTTATAAAATTTGTAGGATCGCGAACTTCAGATACTCCGTTTCGGGCATCGCGAGCAATGCGGGATGATCTTTGGCTTGTCCGCGAAGTTCGAGAAGTCTCACCGGTTTATGCGCTCTGCGCGCGGAGCGGCGGAGCATTTCGAGGACCGTACCGCGATCGACGTGATGTGAACAAGAAGACGTGGCGAGCAGGCCGCCGCGCGGCAGTGCCGTGATGGCCAGCGCATTCAATTTTTCGTAGGCCTTGAGCGCCGCAGGAATATGTTTTTTGGATCGCGCGAAGGCCGGGGGATCAATGCAGATGACATCAAACGGCCCGCCCGGGCTTTCATGCTCCAGCAACTTTCCCGCGTCACCCTCGACAAATGTCGACGCGACATCGAGTTCGTTATGGGCCCAATTATCCTCAGCCAGTTCCAAGGCGGCGCGTGCGCTATCGGCGAAAATAACCTCGCGAGCGCCGGCGCGAGCCGCGGCTATTCCAAACCCGCCGGAATAGCAAAAGGCATCGAGAATCTTTTTGCCTTTACACAGACTGGCGAGTGCTTGCCGGTTATCGCGCTGATCGAAGTAAAAACCGGTTTTTTGCCCCCCGATCAGATCGACTTCAAAAATGCCGTTTTCAAGCGTGATCGGCAATCGCGCCGGGACATCGCCCAAGGTCACGACTGGGTTGCCCTCGGCCAGGCCTTCCAGTTTGCGCATCGAGGCGTCGGGTCGCCAGACAATGCCGCGTGCTTCGCTTAATCTGGCCAGGACCGCCATGATCGTGTCCTTGAAACGCTCCATTCCGGCGGAGAGAATTTGAACGGACAGATAAGCTCCGAAGCGGTCGACGACAAGCCCCGGAAGACGGTCGCTTTCGCCGAATACCCAGCGGTAGGCGGTACAACCCGGATATGCCATCTCGCGCAACGCCATTGCATCGCGCAGGCGCTTTTCAAAAAAAGCTTCGTCGATCGTGTCATCTTTTTGTGTCGTCAATAGGCGGAAGGCAATGAGCGAGTTGGGATGGTAAAATCCCCGACCGACAAAACCTTTGTCGGCATGATAAAGATCGGCCAGTCCGCCCGGCTCATGCCCCTCAGGAGCCTTCGCAATCTCGTTTGAAAAAGCCCATAGATGGCCGCCAATCAGACGGCCTTCTTCTTTTGGCTTCAGCGTAATGGTGGGGTACTCTAAAAGGGTGGATGTCATGGAATTCCTTGTCGGTAGAAGACTGCGTCACGCGTCGAGCGAACGGGACGGGGGATCCTCTACAGATGGCCTTCAATCCATTTTCGGACTTGTTGTTTTACGGAAGCGTAGTTCGACTTCGTCAGCAGAATAGTCTCGGTATCGGCGAATTTCTTGACTTGGTCTGAGAAGGGTTGCGCGGAGGCCCGGATGGTGGCGAGAACGGGTTTCGTCGACATCAAACATTCCAGAAGCGTGGCCCGGAAACGCTCCGACATCATTTCCATGGAGCCTACTTCGTCGATAACAATCAACCCTTTGCTTTCGAGCGCCAAGCGCAACGCCGGAACGCCGACATTTTCCAAAGCATTTAAATCCACGCCGTACTTGCCAAGCTGATGCTGGCTCTTGAGGTTTTTGGCGGCCAGCATGCGTTCTTGACCATCGAAGGTGCGCATCATGAACCCTTTGCGAATGTGACCCGCCATTATATGCTCGGTATAAAAGCCGCCGATCTTTGCGCGCTTGGACAATGTCACTTCGCGCAACAGCTGAGTTTTTCCGACGCCGCGTGTTCCAGCGATAAAAAGATTTTTACTCATGGTATTTGCCACAACCGGTGAATTTGCGGGAGCACTCGAACGTCCGAGAGCACCCCGGTCGCCAGACTCCACCACGAGGCTAGCTTCGCCAGCGGCACGCTGCCCGCGGTCCCCCACGGGGTTGCGGGTTGCAAAACGAGCGGTATACTCGGCCGCACTGCCGCGATAAGTTCGACCGCCCGCCGTACTTCGGCTTCCGTTGTTCGGTCGCTCAGCACTAACTTCACGAATATTTTGTTTCCGCCACTGTTTAGAAACCATCGATGAGCCTCCCAGAGATCCCGGCCCACTGCGCTTGCCGGTTTGAAATCCATTGCCACCCAGTCACAGCGATCGATCACTCGTTCGAGCGCCGCAGGCAGGGTGCCGTTCGTCTCCAAATAAATTTTGTACTGCTGCTGCTTTAACGCGGGAATCAACTGTTCCAAAAAAGCCACATGCAAAAGTGGTTCGCCGCCGGTCAATGAAACGGTTTTGGGCAGTCGCCGGGTCACCGCGGCGAGCAATTCGTTTACCGTGTAAGGTAAGCCGGTACCCATCGGAATGCTCTGCGGGGTATCGCAGTAATCGCAGACCAAATTACAGCCGCCGAAGCGCACAAACACCTGAGGTTCGCCGACACACAACCCTTCGCCTTGCAAGCTTGAAAAAACTTCTAACACGGGCGCTTGCCGCACGCGCTCGTGTAGGGCTGCCGTCAAGCGCGATCCGGCAAATAACGCGCGGCGGTACGATCTGTTTCCCAAACAGTGACCGATTTCAGGCGCACTCCCGGCTCCCGCCAACGCTTCTGTAACTCGCCTGCGATAAAGTAAGCAAGATTTTCAGCACTGGTATTTTCTTGGCGAAGCGGCGCATATTCGTTTAAATTGCAATGATCCATAGGTTTTACGATTTCTCCTAAGGCTTTCTGCAGCGCGACGAAATCTGTTAGATATTTTACCTTGTTTTGGAGTCTTTTTCCCTCCACAACGACTTCTACGCGGTAATTGTGACCATGCAGGGGTTCCGTCTCACCGTAATAGTGATGCAAGGCGTGCGCGCTGGAAAATTCTTCTTGGATCAAAACTTCAAACATAAGGCTCCCGCGATGCTCGTCGCCGGTCTCATATCCAAGTCCCAATATCGATTCGGCGCACCCCTAAAATTGATCCCCCCAGAAAACGTTGGCCCGTTTTTTCGAATTTGTCCGGCGCGTCGCTAACAATAAACTGCCTTTTCGGCGTTTGTCCGTCGGGGGCTTGAAGATCATGCGCCGACAATTCTTGAGCGACCATGCGAGCTGTTTCTTCGGCCGAGTCTATCAGCTGCACCGTGGGTCCGGCGACGGAGGCCAACAACCCTTTTAGCAAGGGGTAATGCGTGCAACCTAGAACCAGCGTATCAATGTGATTTTCCAAAAGGGGATTTAAGTATTCTTTGACCACGTCGAGCGCTAGTGGTTTTCCCAACCAACCTTCTTCGACGAGCGGGACGATGAGCGGACAAGCCTGACCGAAGACGGCGGCCTCGGGACGCTGCCGGTGGATCGCTTCCGTATAAGCCTGGCTTTCAATGGTGCCTTCCGTTCCGATCACCCCAATTCGGTTGGTCCGCGTCGCCGCCAACGCCGCCCGAGCGCCGGGTTCGATGACACCGACAATCGGCACATCAAAGCGGGACCGCAGCTCGGCGAGAGCAAACGCACTGGCTGTATTGCAAGCGACGACAATCATTTTGACTTCTTCCTGCATGAGGAACTGACCGATCTCGAGAGAAAAGCGGGCGATCACGTCACGCGATTTGGAACCATAGGGCACGCGCGCGGTATCGCCAAAATAAAGGGTCGATTCTCGCGGCAGATGCCGCATCATCGCGCGCAACACCGTTAACCCTCCGACGCCGGAATCAAACATGCCAATAGGACGTTCGGCGAGGCGATTCATCAATGGGGTTCCTTTTGTTTTCGTTCGTCGTAAGCGTCGATCCCCTGCACAATGCCTTCGATCAAATGGGTGCGAAAGCCGTTATCCTGAAGCAACTTTGCTTCTTTCTTGTTCGACAAAAATCCCGTTTCGATCAAAACGGCCGGCATTTCGGCTCCGCGCAACACATAGAATCCCGCCTGCTGGACGCCCAAACGCGGTTCGGAAAGTTGTTGACCCACCTGACGGTCCACGAGCGCTCCCAGGGCCGAGGACTCGTTGATGTTGGCGTTCTTGACCAGCGAGCGCAGCAGCACATCCAGTTGGCGTGGTGATGGAGAATCTCGACCCTCTAACGCTAATGAGGCATTTTCCTGTTTGGCCACGGCGTCGGCGTGCGGGTCGGACGCACGTTCCGATAAGAAATACACTTCAAAACCGCGCAACTTGGGAGACAGGGATGAATTGCAGTGAATCGAGATAAACAAATCCGCGTTGTAATGGTTCGCTAGTTCCGATCGCTTCTCGAGGGGGATGAACGTGTCATCGGTGCGCGTGAGAAGAACTTCATACCCGAGCCGGTCACGTAGGATGTCGGCCAGCGCTTGCGCCATCAACAAATTGAGCGTTTTTTCTTCGACACCGCGGGCACTCATGGTCCCCGGATCTTTTCCTCCATGCCCTGGATCGATGACCACGCGGCGAATGGAGCGATGCGACCGCGCCGGAGGGAGCGGTGAGAAGGCTGGTTTGGCGCGTGGCAAATAAAGCGGTTGGGTGGGGCGCGCCGCGGAGGCCGGAGAGGGTGTCGACGGTGGCAATGGAGTGGGCGCGGACGTGCGGGGTTCGGGCTTTTTCGCCGGGGGCGGCCATTGCAAGCGTTGACCGCTAAGTCCCGAAAAGCGGCGTGACGCAAAAAATGAGGCAGGAACCCAGAATCCATCGACGGTTTTAATCGACGAGTGATTCAATTGGTCGGAATGGCCGTCCAGGAGAATCCTTCGGGAGCCGTAAAAAAAGCTGATGGTATGACCCTTGATGCCCAATTCCACCTTTTTAGACACGGGATACCAATGCAGTTCACCTTCAAAGAGCGCTCCGGCTTGAGCAAGTGAAATATAGGAAACGCCTTCCAGCGTCATGACCTGTACAAAAGCATTCCACTCGGCGGGAGAAGCAGAGGAGGTTTTTACTTCGCGAACGATGGGAATTAATTGCTGAGGGTAAGCGAAAACGCCGGACGTCATTAGGATAAGCAGGCCGGGCAGAACGACGATCATCCACGACCAACCCCTAAGGGAGGCGCCAAACGGGGAGGTCCTCATGACACAAATTTTATCATGGCCCGACGATCTTTGCAAAAAACTCGCCGCGCCCCTTGATGCTACGATCCGATTGCCGGTAAGCGGTTACCCTTGATGGGCGACGAGTAAATCCTGCATGTCGTTAGCATGCTCTTCTTCGGTCACGAGAATGGTTTCCATCATGACCCGGGTGGCCGGATCCTTGTCTCCAAAAAACCGGATCAATTCGCGGTAATGTTGGACGGCAATCCGCTCCGCGACGAGGTTTTCTTTGATCATCTCAATCAAACTCTTCGCATCCACATATTGCGAGGCGGAGCGCTCGGCCAAACCCTCGGGGCTGAAATTAGGGCGACCTCCCAACTGATTGATGCGTTCGGCCACCATGCGCGCATGTTCCGCCTCCTCCTTGGCATGCTCGTCGAATTCCGCTTTCACCCCTTGGCTTGATAAACCGGCCGCGGCCACCGCGTTCATCGTGTATCGTAATACGCACACAATCTCCGTCGCCAGAACGGATTGCAAGATGTCGATCGTTTGTTGGGTATTACCTTTTTCTCCTTCAATGACCGCGCCATCTTCAATGTTTTTTCTAGCGCGCTCCCGCAGTTGCTTCACATCACTCAAAAACGGTTCCGTTATTGGCATAGATTCCTCGCTTTCCTTTAATCGTCGGGACACGACAGTAACCTACAAAGGCTTCTTCTATTAAACATTGTGGCATGCTCATTTTAACAAGAGTCCGCTTTTACGTTTGACACTCATCAGCCTTTTCAACAATAATTCTTTCGTACCGAAGACACCAGGACTGACAAGGAGCTATGACACCATGAAGATCTTTTCCCATTCCCGCTCGCTGATAGTGGTTCTGTTGTCGGTAGGCTTGCTCTACAATCGGGTGGAAGCGACGACGAGCCTCGGCTTTGATATATCCGGAGGGAAGAATCTGCACGGATCGGATATTAACGGGAGCTACGATATTAAACCCAGCGATACCCAAATGCCCTGGACCGTCTCTGCTGGCTTTTCCTATTTTCACTCCACGCTGCAGACCGAAAGCAAAACCAACACCTTTAATCTCGGACTGGACCATGCGCTGGACAATTCGAATGATTTTCGCGGCAGTGTAACGTTCTCTAAAGATTCCGTCAACGAAATCAAATACGCTGGACCGTCGCTCGGTTACACGTATACGTGGCTCGATAACGGTTCTGCGAACGGAACATCATCGGGCAAAAATGCATCGACCACGTACAAGTTGCTTAGCGAAGAAGATACGAGCGGCCCCGGCAGCGTCAACACCGCTACGGCGGGTAATGAAGTGGCGGCGCTTTCGTTCGACATGGATATTTTTGTCTATTCGTTTGACGTCACCACGGCATCGCAAACCGTCCGCGTCGGCCGACGGACTAGCGTCATTGCCGCCCGCACGGCGAGCGACACCATCACGCAAGTGCATCCCAATGTGCAATTCGAAAAACCGTTTTTGGATAACCGAGTTATTCCATCGATTGAGTACGGCCATTATTTCTACTCCAAGGATCCGGCCGGCTTTGCTAACGTGGCCGGAGCCCCGCGATTTGCCACCGTTGCCGGCCGACTGAACACTCTCGCTGGCGGATTTCTAAATAATAACCTCGATGCCGCGGTCAGTTTTCCACTGGTCTTAAACATTTATGCCCAGCCTCGGATCGGCGTCGAGCAAAGCGCGATCGACAATAGCTGGGCCACGATTCAGGAAGTGACGATGACGCGAATGTTTTGGGATCACGTGCAGGCCAAACTGGATTGGACAAGAACGATTCAATTTGCGATTTCGGCGGATCTCTTTACGGGCGGGCTAACCTACTACTTTAACTAACGGGCGGCTCGGCCTAGCTCGATCGTCACGCGCGCCAACTCGCCCCGCCGAAGGCGTTCGGCGGTGGTTGAAGGCAAGCTGTTTCCCTCCGTTATGGTTTTCTGACCATCGACCGATTCGGCAGTAAACCGGATGGGAACCACGGCTTGGGGTCCATACGTATCCTGGCGCAGCGGATTGTGGTAAACAATCCACGTCGTCGCAAAAAGCTTAAAGCCAAAACAATTTTCTTCGAATCCCCCCTTCGCTTTTCGCTGAAAGAGCCAACGCGCTAAGGTCGGGCGGGGTTCAAAACGCAGCGTCTCGTTTTCCCACCGAAACGGCTGGGGGCCAAGCCCCATAAAAAAGATCATGCTCAACCACTCCGCCGTCGCGCCGGTTAAGCGCGCCACAAACCCTGTCCCGTGCACGCGCGCGTCCGGAAAGCGACTGCTTGCAATAAACGACGAATTCTCGAGATTGGATCGGCCATAGCGCTGAGGATCTTGAAAAGCGACGAGCCCCGATTTGAAATCTTCAAAGAATTCTTCCGCCAACCCCGCACGCAGCGTTTCGAGAAGAAACTTATACGCCATGTGCAGGAACACCGATTCATTTTCGAGCCAGCCGGGAGAAAATATTTTAGCGCGGCCAAGCTCAAAGGATTCCTTGGTCAGAGGGAGGTTCAGCTTGAACATCTTCAGCTTGCGGTCGTAAAGTTCTGATTGTTTTACCGCGCGGTACAATTTTCTGGCCTGCCCGACGTTTTTTTCTACACGCAAAGCATGCATGGGCCCTTCGAGAAAGGCACTCACCGGTATTTGCCGGAAACGCAGGGGTTTCACCGTTTGCGCGGGTTTGGGTGCGGAGGGGTCCGCAAGGACCGGAAGCGGTAATCGTTCGAAATCCACCACTTCATTGACGTAATACGTCACACAGAGCTCGTGGTTCCCAAATGCCTTTCGCAACCCACGAGTCAATGTTTTCTGCACGGTCTGCAAGAAATTCTGAATTTCGTCGGCGGTAAGCGTGGTTTCGACCCCCGTGACACCCAAACGCGTACTATCGCGGAAGCGTTCTTTAAGCGACCCTAAAGCGTCCCACGTGCGAAAAAAATCACCTTCGGTCGACAAGGCCAGCGCTTCCCGCACGGAGCGCAGCAGTTGAGCGATTTCTTCAGCGACCGGTACGGTTTCGCCATGAGACAACCAAGACGATAGGTGCGTCAGTAAAAATTGCACCCAACGGTGCAGTTCAAACGTTTCGTTGACGGCGGAGCCCAAGAGTCCGGGCAATCCGTTCATCGCATCGCACCAGCCCGGCTTATCGGCCTCCATTTCGATGCCGACACCGAAGGGATCGAGCGACGCCGCCTTTACGGCCAAGAGACCGAGCACCTTGGCCAAGAGCGAACTCCGGTAAATCGAACCCGTCCCACCTTTGGTGCGCACTTTGTAAGCATCTTCGCCGCGCCTCGCGAGGATCGATACTTTTTCGGCGTCCAGCACCACGGCTTTGACTTGCCGGACAACTCCGTCCTTTCGTAAAACATATTTTTTGTGCCGCGGCTGAACCACGTGATCGCTATCGAAATAGGTAAACTCCCGATGCTCGATGAAAAGCGTTTTCAATCGGTCGGGATAGACGGCGGCAAAGTTATCGACGAGATCGAGGTTATAAGTCCAGTGATCGATCCAATAACCTTCCCCGTGAGCGGCGCCTTGGATTTTGGTCGCCCCCAGCAGGACCTCACGGAAACGCCCGAGACGCTGGTCTTCCGAACCTTTCAGCATCTTTAGTTTTTCAACGAGCGCACCCGGGTTAAAAGGTTTCATCAGAAAATCGCGCCACGCGTCTCGTTCACCGGCTGGGAAAGAGCCCGCCAAGGTCTTCCATTGAGCTTCGTCGAAATAAAATTTTTCAAACTCAATGATGAGTGGATTAAAGCCATCGAGTTGAAGCAGGTTAAAGAAGGTCTCGACGTTGCCGCCTTCGACCCCTGGCCAAATAAAAAGCTCCGTGCGCCGGTTCTGATTAACGTCCCGAAAGTTGCCATTGCCTTGAGAAAAGTAGGTTGGCGAAAGTTCAAAAAAATTGTAGTCGCGTTCCATGTCGCCATGCTTGCGCGAATAATAGTGAAAGACTTGAGACCGGGAAGCGCCGGTCAGGACCATCGGTTGGCCGCCACGGAGAAAATTGTCCAAAAATGACTGGCGACTGTATTCCGTTAAACTCGGAATGCCGGAATGCAGTTCGAGCGGGGCCGTGAGTTCAGAAAGAAGCTGCGCACTGTCCCGCCGCTTCTCGAGCGGGTACTCGGGATTTGGCGTGACACGCTTGCGAAATCGCTCCGCGTCTTCCCAGGCGTCCGCTTGACCGTAGTAACTACTGATCCGTCGCAAGGCCCCGGGTAAGAGACGGAATGAGGATTGTGAAAAAGCGCAAGCCGTTAGCGATTCGGTTCGTGTCGAACGGGCGAGACGCTCGCCCTCGGCAAACCGTATGGGGATTTCGAAAGAAGTGTTCGCTCCAAAAATGACTTCCGGGTCGACCACGATCGGCAGCGACTGTTTTCCATCCTGCGCAAATGCGAAGAATCCGCCATTGATCCATTCGACGACCGGGCGGTCGGAGGGTTCTATTTTCAGCTTAAAAAAGGGGATCTGGTCACCGACATGTCGGACCTCCGCGAACGCTTCCATTGTTCGCGACATCTGCTTCAGGAGACCCTCCGGCAGTCCGTAAGGAACGACCTGCGGAAGGCCGTCGAGCAAACTGATTTCCAACGGACGACGGCCGATGTTTTCAATTTCCACCTGGCGGATAAGGACGGGCAGCGCCTCGTGGGGGACATTAAAATAGACCACCCGGATGCGCAGTCCCAGTCGGTTGTTGATTTCTTCTAATTCGATTTCTTGCGGACGGATTTTTAGAATCTGGCGGGTCGTTGTGGTGTCCGCATTCACGCCGAACGGCTCGTACAAGCGCGCCTTCGGGCCGCGACCTAAGCGGATGAAGGTACGAAATCCCTGCAGCGGCGTGAACGCGTAGGCCTTATTCGCGGGATAAAATTCCAGCATCGCGCTGTTTTTGTTTCGAACGCCAAAACTAGCCAAGCATTGACCGCGGTTTGTATAGAACACCCACATCGGTTTGCCCAGGGGACCGGCAATCCCCGGAAGAAAACTGGAAAAAGGTCGGGCTTGATTATATCCTTCGATGACGCAGGTGTTGTCCGTCAGAGAATAACGTGGTTTCATGCAGGCGCTATTGTACCAGAAGACATTTCATCGAGACGAATGGCGGGCCCGAGGCCACAGTCCCAAAACGATGACGCAAACTTGACTGATCGCAAATACCACAAGCCACACAAATGCCTTTTCCATAAAGCCATAGGAGTGAAGCCCAATCCCCAGCATGTTGACCCCAAACCATGAAAAGGCCGTGACGATGTTGCCGAACACAACAAGGACCATG
This sequence comes from Elusimicrobiota bacterium, assembly GCA_038208955.1. Classification (GTDB taxonomy): domain Bacteria; phylum Elusimicrobiota; class Elusimicrobia; order 2-01-FULL-59-12; family 2-01-FULL-59-12; genus JBBQYF01. The sequence continues at coordinate 2,423 of JBBQYF010000028.1, read as the reverse complement.
AGACGGCTTCCCTTTCCATACCCGCCCAGTCGGGCGTGTAGTACGAAAGCGTTCCATAAGACGATCATGAGAGCACCATTTTCCTTAGGATCCCATCCCCAGAAACGACCCCAAGATTGATCGGCCCAGATACCGCCGAGAATAGTGCCCAAGAAACTGAAGAACATACTGAAGCAAACGATCCCGTAGGTCATGCGCTCGAGCGCGCCGGCTGTGGAAGCATTCCAGTGACGATCCAGGCGTTCCCGAAGAATAAAGAGAATCCCCAGGAACCCAGATAAAAAGGTTGACCCATAGCCGATGGTAATCGAGACGACATGCGTCGACAGCCAAAAATTCGAGTCCAAGACGGCACGCATCATTTCAAGCGTATCGCCCGTCGCCGCTAGATGATGCGCGATAATCAATGTGGTAAACCCGATGACCGCCGACACCATGCTGCCGATGCCATTGCGGTAAAGCCCCTCCAAGAAAATCCCCAGTAGGACCGCCACCCACCCGACGAAAACAGCCGAGGAGTACAAATTGGTGACCGGCGGCCTCCCCTGCAACATCATCCGCGCCATCAGTCCCAGCGTGTGCAAAGCAAAAGCCAATAGCAGGAGATAAAATGCCGAACGGTTGAGCGGGCGGGACCAGACAATCCACGACAGAAAAGCGAGTAAGAACACAACCAAATAAATGATCAGGCTTTGGTAAAAGGGCGCGACGTAGTTAAAGATGTATTCCTCGGATGAGCGCGCGAGATCGCGGGGCGCCACCGTCCCCAGCCACTGACGGTAATCGCTTACGGCTTGATTAAAAACGGAGGAGTCCCCCGCCCGCCAAGCATCCGACAAAGCGCCGTAGGCGGGCACTCCGGGATGGAAGTCGCGCATCCCCGCGCGCGCTAAAACCCCGGCCCCATAACTGATCCAGCGCCCATGATCCCGGTCAGCCCCAGGAAGTGGGAGCGGATAAAATTCGGCGCTCCGGTCGAGAAAACGGTAACGCTCCAGCTCGCGTAAGATCGGTTCGAGCCGGGCTGTCCGCACTGCGGGATTGTTGAGCTGGGCTAAAAACTCCGGGACCAGCTCCCAATCGAGCGCCGCTAGCGCCGCGATGCGGTTTTCATCGCCCGCCACCTGCAAGGTATTCTGCAACTTGCCGTATAAGACAATATGCTTTTCCAATTCGACAATGGCGGTTTGATAGGGAGTGCGCTGCACCGATTTAGAGGCATCGGCTTTTTCCGCTTGGTGTTCGATCTCGGGAAAATGAGGCTTCAGATCTTTGAATGAAAAACGGCGTTCGTCGGTTTGCTGAATTCCCATCATTCCCAAGACGTCCGTATTGTCGATCGCAAAGACCCGGTATCCGTCGGCCACTTCGGGACGAAACATAACGTCAAGCAACCACGGCCAGGCGGCCAGGGAGTGTCCCTGAATCGCTAACGTTTGCTTACCCGACAGCAACAGCAACGTTGTTCGAGCGACGGTATCGAGTGGCTTGATGCGTCCGCCGCTCAACACGGGCAATCGTCCGGAGCTGTTCAAGTCAAATGAATTTTCCCAGCGTGGGGCGCGAAGGCTGACCAAAAAAGCAAGGGCGAATGCGGCAATTAGAATAAAAGGAAGGAAACGTTCCAGCCAGCCACGTCGCGTCATAACCGCTTCCCGGCAAATGCAAAAAGATGGGATAAAAACTGAATCGCTAAGCCCAATAGAACCAGCGCACAGGACAAATAGGGAGTGGCTGAGACGGGATTGGTGACCACCTGGAGCACCGAGAGTCGGTCTCCCTCGCCAAAACTCGCTTGGTAGAACGTATGTCCTTCATAGCGAAGCGGGTGATTCATGTAAATTAGAACATCGCGGCTTTCGCGACGTTCGGGATTGGTGAGATGAACCAGACTGGAAAAGTTCTTTGGAATCTCCGTTCCCGGATATAAATCATGATGGAATTGTTTAAGCGTTAACGTGAAAGGCTGATAATAACGTCGCGGCCGGATGAGGAGCCGGTACTCCTCGCCACCGACAGTAAACGTTTGGGGAGCCGCTAAGCCCGACGATACCAGCCACACCCCCAGGCTACGCTCATCCTGGCGAACCGACACTAAGGCCGTCACCGCATTCGTCTCGTCGTCCGAAGTTACGGGAGCCGCTTCCTCGGCGCTGATCCGCGTCCCAATGCCTTGAGTGGCCAACGACGATTCGTTTGGAGCGTTCATACGCAGTTGAGCGTTGCGCATGAACCGCCGAATGACTAAATTAAAGGGAAGGCGCGGCGGATGAATTTCGCCTTCGTGATCAAACATCGCATAGGGAATACTTGTCACTTCGTCGTCAGCGGCACCGGACGTTTTGATAATGACAAGCTCGGTATCCTGCAGGCTTTCTGAATAGTTGCGCGACTGCCCAACGGTAATCGGCATCTGGCTTTCC
>JBBQYF010000027.1:0-20455 GCA_038208955.1 Elusimicrobiota bacterium | reverse complement strand
ATGTGCATTTCCGCTCAAGCGGGTCATCATTTATTTTAGGAATGGAACCGTCATGATACATTGGCTATCCAAGTCATTTTTCGTTGTGGCGCGTCGCCTCACGGCAGCCATTCTCTCGATCAGCCTCGTTATAACTAGCGTCGAGGCCATGCCGCTCCGGTCACTGGCCGACGCTCCCGGGAAATGGGCAGCGGCTTCGCGCGTGGACCACGACGGGCCTAGTTCCTGCTACTTTAGCCAACAAGCCCTCGTTCAGCAGCTCACGAATTTCCTCAATTCTGAAGGAAGGATTGCGATCGGCCATCAATGGCTTCAGCATTCAGTGCTCCTGCCCGGACTGACTCAGTCAGGCTTTGCTCGGCGGGTGCTGAAACCCGTACAGGCGAGCGTCCCTTGGTTCACCTGGCTCGACCTAGCCTCCGTCTCTATCTCCGCCTTGGCGTCTGCTGTCTTTTGGGCCATGCCCGTCTCCGATCCTCAATTGAACTTGGCCTGCGGGAATTTCATTGTTTTCGGAGCGCTTGGCTTACTCGCAATCTTGGAAAAAATGCCCGGCGGCGCTAAATTTCTTTTTAACCGGGGCGTGTTGTCCGTGGGTGCGGCATTCATGGTTCAACGGAAAGGATTGGTGCCGATGGAGAGCCAGGTTCCCGGCTTCGAAATCGGCAAAGAACCGATTTCCTTTTGGACCTTTGAGGTCATCAAAGATATCGTGCTTAAACGCGACGATCCGGTAGCCGTCACTTTTGAACCGCTTGAGAAAAGGATTCTTAAGGTGGTCGAGAAATTCGGTGAAGGCCTCGTAGGGATGATTTCCGTTCACTCCCGTTTCGGCACGACCGGCCGTAAGAAAGACGCCACCATTCAAGACATCGTTGATCAGGCGCAGCCCGGCATCGCGCCTGGATTCTGGCAATTGCGCTGGGATCCGAAATACATTGGGTCCACCAATCTCGAACCGCATTACGTTTGGGTCGAGCATCAGGATCAATTCAATGGTGATCATGAAAAGACCGAAGAGCTGCAGCTCGCTGAAGCCGGTCAGGAACCGATTGGAAATCAGGCCCTTCGCGATCGCCTGAAAAACTGGCTGGGTGATACGGTTCCTGCCGGCGATGCGCCTCTTCGGGCACTTTTGATGAAAATGTTTTACACGGAACGCATGTGGTTCCCATCGATTCGCTATGCTCTTTTTGCCCATATCTCAAGTCCGGGCGATGCCTGGGATAAAAATCCTCCTCATGAGGCGATGAAAGCCTGGGCGCTCATTTTTGATCATGCCTTCGCCGTTTTTAAAGAACTCCATCCCGAGCTCGCCACGATGGCTCCCGTCGACGTAGGGTTGACGGACCAGGCCGCTCAGGCTCAAACCCAACTCGCGCTCCAAGCTGAAAAATTCGCGCAATATATGATCCAACTGCTGCAGGCGCCTGGCGTAAGCCAGGAGCGGCGTTCCTTTATACAGAATGTAAACGCCAGGTCGGGGAAACGAGACATCATCTCCAATGAGATGATGGACCAAATGCGAAATCAGCTTGGCGATAACCTCCCGAAGCTCGTGCGAGTCGCGTCCACGGCATTCTGGCGGAACACCTTTGAATACGCCTCGGTCCGTGAAATCAAACCCAGGACTCACGGATTGATCGGCGGCACTTATACGTCCACGCTGAATCCGCCAGGCGACCGGGTAATGAACGTCACGGATTCTCGCGGCCAATCGATCGTCGTGACGTTTAATCGAAAAGGTGAAATGGGCACGATAACCTCCGATCGCGGAATCCAAAAGGGATTTCCTGAGGAAACGCTTGACGATGAACAATTTGCGCTAGTCCTCAACGATAAAAACAACGAATCAGTGGTAATGGGCATGGGACCCGATAAGAAGTTGCGAATGACTCTCTATTTAGGGTCATCGAGCGTGCCTGCGACCGAAGCGCAAATTCGCGCCAGACTGCGGCCTCTGCGCTTATTGGATGATCCTGAAGTATATGCCGAAGCGCAAGGGTTGGCCCCACTCTCTCGGCCTCAAGCCGGACTGCGGGCCGCATCCATGGGCATCGGGCGGGTCATGCGGGGGTGGGAAGACGTAGAGCAACGGGTGCCAAACCAGAATCTCCAGACCATGATGGAAATTCTGCACGTGATTATCCAGCAGAGAATTTTCGAGTATATCTGTAAACGTATTGGTGTTAACGAACGCGCTTTGTCCAAGGAAATGGAAGCAGGGTTATGGGCAGAAGCCGATAGCTTGACCCGCGCCATGATGGCCAAATCGAAAAATGAAGCCGCCGTCATGGAGACTGCTGAGACGCTAGCGCGGGAAGCAGAGAAAGCGATTATCGATCACGCCCCGCTTCGCCAATCTCCGGAAACCCTGCCCGAACTCTTGCACGACATGCGACAGCAAATTGGGAATGCCCTAACCAGCGGTTTTGAAGAACAATCGAGTACCCTCCGTCACCTCGCGGCGATGGCCATTGGCGCCCTAGATCTCGGCGCCCATCGGGGTCGGCTCGAGGAACAAAATTTTGACTATCTAGTTGTGGGTACGGAAAAGAGTGAATTTGCCGGCGAGAAATGGGCACAGTACCAGCTCGGCCCCATCCTGGGCCTGCGCGGCAAAACCATGTCCGGTAATGATTTTGAAGAGATTGCAGATCGGTATAAAGATGATCCCGACGGCTTTCGAAAAGCGCTTCAAATTAATTCCCTGCGAACGCCTATCTTCATCGTCACAGAGAGTGCCGAAACCTCCGACGCCGGGATCAATGCCGGCTGGAGCCTGGTCACCGTTCACGAACTCTTTGCCATCACCGGCAATAAGGATAACCGTTTAGTCGATGGGGTCAAGAAAACGCGCGCCATTCATTTTTACACGAACGGGGCGCGCGACGAAGACAACGCCGCCGCCTATGCACAGATGATTCAAACGTTCAACGAAATGTCCCTTTTCACCATCGCGACGATTACCTCGCTTTTTTCTAACGATGGAGTGTTTTTCCAGAGTCCGTTCACCTCCGCTGATTTGTCGATCCTACGGCGGTCCAATGCGAGATTTGTTTCTGATGTTGTGCCTTCGCTGTTGGGATACAACATTTCGGGCGACGAGGTGCACAGTCACGATGGTGAAGTTCTCGATGACGTCGGACACCATCTGGCGGCGCGCCAGTTGGAAATGACGCGTCTCTGGAAAATGGAAAAACTCTACATACTGCTGGCGCCGTTGTCGGCCATGGCATTCGAGATTTTGATGGCGTGGCTGGGCGCGTTTAATCACGTTCCCGGTATTTTCTTACAGTTCGCTTTGGGCGCCTTAGGGGTAACCATTGGGGCTGTTTTGCCCGTTAGTTTGCTCATTGCGTTGCGCTATATCCGGCGCAAGTTCGGCTATCCCGCGCCCGATCTTCTGGCCGGCTTCGGACCCCCGACGTTTGTGATTACGGACCATTATCGTTATGTGTATGAATTTTTAACCCGGCGCGCCCGCTTGGCCTTCGGTCGTTCGTTCGGTATTAATGGCGTCTCTTTTTTCGAATCGGCCCTTAATGATCTCGTTCATAAATTGAAGGCGGCGGCTAGTCGTCGCGTGGTGGTGCTGATCGGCCGGCCCGGCCAACGTCACAACGCCCTCGTCACCGCCGACGGTTCATCCGACATGGACGGCCGGCAATTGATGTCGCTGGTCAATATTCCCGTGCCGATTTGGCTCTATCGCAATCGGATTGTCGGACGGCCCCTGCGTTGGCTATTAAACAGGTTAAAGGTCCGCCCCGTTGGTCCCGAGGTCATTTTCTGGGGTCATTACTCAGCTAAAACAGACGACTGGACTCTTCAAGGCCGCGACCGGGATGTTTCAGTCGCAACCAACAATGTCTTACTCGCATCCTCTAACCGCGCGGTGCCCGACCATTTAGCGCGCTATTGGGAAGACAACTATGGTGGTTTTGGACGTTTACTGGCTGGGTTGCGCTTCCAGGCGGTATGGGCGGAAAAGGTCGCCAACACTCATCCTAGGTTTGAGCCCTTCCGGGTCCACGCTAATATTGGCGTCACGAGCACGCCGAGTCCCGTTTCTGGATCAGCACTCATCGAGCGTATTGGACGAATGCATCAGAAAACCGTGGAAATCCAACCGCCAGGTGGTTGGCCTGTATATCCTGTCGATGCGCCCATCGCAATGCTCAATAACCCGATCGATAATTACTGGCCTACCGATTTGTCGATACGGAAAAATGGGCACGAACACCCTCCCGTCCCGAGACGTCTCGTAACGACTTATCCTGAAGCCGTTCATCCCCCATCGATCGTTCCTGAGCCCGTGGCTTCCCCGGCTCCCGCGCCGGTATCGCCACCTCTTGCGGCCGAAGTCCAAAATCCGATCGACGCGACGAGGGGACCGGATGAGGCCACACTGGAAGCTCTGGCCGCACTACGCAGGGGGCGCACCCGCAGGACACCCGATCTTAGCGGATCCGGACCTGGCGCAGGTGCACACCGAGAAACTTCGCTGATTAAGACGAGCCTGATATACGGAGAGCCTCTTTCTACTCTTCCCTTCCCCTTGCTGAGTTATACAGCTGGACGTTTTGGCGAGCGCCCCCAAGACGTGAGAATGACTACTTTTGAGGGGCTCAAAAAACTGATCTCGCTTTTACCCGCGGATTTTAATCCTTCGGAGGCCTCCGTCGTTATCGAACAGCAATCAGACCGCATGGCTTATTTGTTGCACGGTACGGGGGCCAAACACTTCTTTAACTGGGACGAAGCGATTCTTGACGACATCGCCGCGAACGTTCCAGGGGCGATCTGGACCGCTATGCTTGAGCAGCATGCCGAAGTGGCTCACCATGAATTATGGACGTCGGGCGACGAAGTGCACATGTCGCGGCAATCGCGCGAACTATGGGTTGAACTGGACAAAATTAAGGCGTTTGCCCTTCTACCGCCTTCGGCGCGACAACAGGTCATCGCGTATTTGGCGTCCACGGAAAATTATTACGACGCTCACGATTATGGGAGGCGCATTTATAAAGCGGTCGACGCCTGGTTGTCGGCGCAGGGCTTTACCCAAATTGAAGCCGACGACGTCACCACCCTCGACCGTATCGCCACCGCCATGGGTCCAAGGCTCACAGGGTATATTCGCGAAGTGCTAGCCACCGAGCCAGATGACGATGCAGTGGACCCTGCTGAAGTCGTTGACCAACCTATTTCCCCTGCGAGTCCTGTGACGGCGACAATGGCTCCGCCTATCCGAAAAAATCCATGGGGAAAGGTGCGTGTCGTTTTACGCTACGTGGGAATATTTTTCGTCTTAGCGGTAGGGCTTGGAAAGCAGACGCTCACGAAGGCAGGCGATGTTTGGCAACCGGCTCGTGACGTATCAACCGTACAAACGCGGAGGCCTGCGCCAATGGCGTTGCCTCCGGTGAATGAGGCGACTCCGGAGCGGCATTCGATTTGGTCTGAGGTTCAACCCTACTTGATGCTGCTCATCGTCGGCGGGGCTATTCTCGCTTTTACCGTGGCCATTAGCCGGCCTTTCCTTACAGGGTTGAAGCGAGATGAAACGGCAGCGCGCGTCGAAATGACGTTTAAAGCGGATGAACAGGCGAGCGTGCCTTCGGTACGCGCTCCGGCTCCGCCGGTGGTGCAACCAAAACCGGAATCCGCTCCTACCCTGCCAACGCCGAAGAAAATCGAAGCCCCCGTCGAAAAGGTGCCGCCCGCTGAACTCGCCGAGAAGCCGTCGCATCCGTCTCATAAATCCAAATATGGTGAGATGCGTGGACACATGCCGTCGTTCGTCCAGGGCGAGGCCTTGGACGGTATTGCTACCTACAATACGACGGGATTATCCGGCGGGGCGCTTAGTGCGGTCAATCGCCAAAAACGCGTCGCGGTGGCTCTGCAAAATCTGGCGGCCGTCGTCCATGACGAAAGCAGTCTCTTGCGCGATGATCGGCTCAAACTCCAAAATGTTCTCAAAGTATTGCGCCGGGAAGTGCAGGCGATTTCATCCGATCAAGCGTATTTGCCAGCGGGTAAGCCATGGCTCGACCGGTCGCAGGTTGAGTCGGCCATTGGGACCGTCCAGCAAATGATCAGTCAAGCGGGTTCCAAAACCCGCGTTTTTGCGAACGTCATCACCGGACTGTTTCGTCGGTTGCCGGCGGCCGTAGCGTTACTGGCCACCGCCGGCGCCGCAGCTGTGCATCATATTCACCAATCGGCTCCCGCTATCGGAGCGACCGCCGCGGCACTAAAAGACGCGAGCCAAACCACCATCGACACCGTGGCTCCCTATGTGTTGGGCGCTAACGACTCGGCCTGGTCGGTGGCGAAAGCCACGTTGCAGCACGGGAAATTTTTAGACAAAATCCAAGCGATGAATCCGCAGGCACACTGGCGGGTCGGCGAGACGATTCATGTTCCAACCCAGATCACGGTCACTGATCCCACAGCCGCCTTTAATGCGTTCCGCGAACACGCTCACGCGGTGGTACAACTGGTGCCCGATGGGCATCCGTTCTTGCACCACCTGATGACTCTTTCGCACGATCCGTTTGCTTGGCTCGTGGCGGGCATTACATTCTTAGCGACCGGAGTAATCGGCTATTTTGTTCTGGCCGCATGGAGAAGCCGGCGAAGCGCCTTTACACCGGCGGAGGCATTAAAACGCGAGGGCCGGCGCGAAGTTCGGACGATGATTCTGAACAATGTCCGCAACTTCATTTTCGTCCGATCATCCCCCTCGTCAAAACCGGAGTCCGATCTTTCGGGACGTCAAACGGTCATTGCCCTAGGCCTGAAGTTTTCTGAACTGCGCGATGCGTTCCTCGATATTTTCCGCGAAGCCACTTGGGTCAGTGTAAAAGTGGCGTTTGCGCTTCTTATTGTAATGCTCTTCTCGACGCAGGGCGTTCGTCAAGCCAATGCGGCCTTGTTGCAGCAAGCCGCTGAGGTCGCGGCCGCGAACACCGCCATTCACGCCACGCTTACGCAAAGTGATTTGGAAAAAATGTTGAGTGAGCGGCAAGCGGCGCTACACCAATTGGAAGACAAAGCCAAAACGGCGAAAGGCAACGCCAGCGGATTTAACCCGCGGTTTAAAATGCCGGGCATTAATATGCGCGGCGAGGCCGGGCCGTTTGCAGGGAATCAATTGGTTCACTTTGGGCCTTATTTCGATGTGTTATTCTTCCACTGGAAAGGAAGCCCGGCCGATCGCCAATCGGCTCGCGATGCCGCGCATAGTGGCCTTGTGGACGCCAACGCCCATGCCACGGAAGATCGCGCGCAATGGATGATGCTTGTTGGCTCACGGCTCGACCAACAACAATATGAAACCCAACTGGCCGCGATGCGCGATCAATTGATTCCAATCGCTCGTGCCATCGATGCGGCGAACGGGTCGTCCGGCGACGCGGTAGCGTCGCTTGAACAGCAAATCGACGCCGTGCGGCTCCACGCCGAACAGTCCGTGTCTAGCGTCAAAGCCGCGGCGGATCTTCCTCTTGGAACCGATGAACCCACACTGTCGCCCGCCGCGTTGTCCGTTGACAGCATCGCAGCGTTCCTGAATGGCGATGATCCAACCGCTAAACAAGCCGTGCTTAACTTGATGGGCGCCGTCGAAGGGTCGCAAGCGGACATCGAAAAGGAGCTCCGCTCGGCGGGGCGGAGATATTTACCGTCCGAAATCTCGCTGCGGATCAACCCCAACATTCGCAACCCCGCTGAAATGGCCACGCGGTATTTTCTGATCGGATTGATCAATCCGACATGGACGCGCTATAAAAAAATCGACTGGAAAACCGAGATCGAAAACCTGAAATCGGCGCGCCAAAATTTTGAAGGCGATGTCCAAACAACCTTCCGGCGGGTGTATTTGTTGCTCGAAGAAATGCGTAGCCGCAACGCGCAGTGGGTCGCCGAAACCAAGGCTTACAATAGTGCGCAGTCGCTGGCTTCGGATACCTCGCGCGCGCCTAACGAACGCGCTACGGATTTGGCCAATGCGCGACGGGCCTTGACCAACCGCGAGGCAGCTCGGCGACAGGTTCTTTTGTCTCAAGCCCTGCTCTTGGGTCTGGGATTCACCCCGGCCGAACTCAACAGTCTTTTGACCGACACATCACGAGACCGTGTCATTGAACTGGCCGTGCAAAAATCGCAAGCGGTCTTACAGGCCATGATGGTGGCGTTGGCGGAGAAGCTCCTGAAAGACTATGCCGGTTGGCTGGAGCATAAACATCTTAAAGGTAGCGTCAAAGCGGCCTCCATGAAGGCATACCGGGCTGAAGTCAATTCCATTCTGAACTTAGCGCACCAGAACATCAACACGCAGCCGCTCGTAGCGGATCTCGCAAAATCTAACGGACCCGCTCTGCCGGATGCGGGTCCCGTGGGAGACGCGCCGCCGCTTGCGTTGGATGCTATAGGCGATGCGGATGCGGCGGCAGGCGCGCCGACAGCCACGGTTCAATTCGCGCGTCCGGATCCCTATTTTGCGTATCTTGGAGGCTTTGACGGACCTGCGCCAGTTCCAGCCACGCCCGATTCCGATACGGTCGGCCAAGGTAAGACGGTGCTTCAGGGTATTACACTTTCCGAAGGTCTGAACGTGGATATTCTCTTCAACGGAAAATCGGTGAAAGAACTGCAAACGTCTTACGCCGCGGCGCTCGACAAAGCAAAAGCGATGCTTGCGACTGAAAAAAACAATGCGCAGGTCTGGAATCTCGGTTATGCCGCTCTCGTCGATCAAACGCTTCGGGCACAGATCGCCGCACTCGAAAACGAGTATCAGGCTTTGCAGCAATCGGCACTACCGGTCGCCGAAGGCTCCGCACAGGGCGCCACGATCCGCGGCGCGATCGCTGACTTGAACAGCCGTCGCATTGAATTGGAACAAGCCTATGGCGTTTTGCATGATGCCCCGAAATCGGGCGCAATCCCCGACCGATTTGTTCCCGGTTCGCTCTTGGGAAGCGACCTTCAGCGCTTGGCATTGACGAACGCGCTTGATAATCTGAAAGGGAAAGAAATTTCGCATCTGCCACTGGCGATGGGTATTCAAGGCAATCAGAACGATGTGTTCGGATGGTTTGAGCCAGGCCTCAAACAACTGACGACGAAAGCGGGTCGGTCCATTTGGGGTACGTTGAAAAAAATGGTGGGACGCAAGCCGGCTCCCGCGGGGCCCAATCTGGCGTTGGAACGCGCTGCGTTAACGGCTGAAAAAAATATCAGTGATACGTTGGATGCGCTCGCCCGAGCAACCAAGGCGCAGCAAACCGCCTTGAGAAATGTCGATCTCGCCAAAACGCAATTGGCCTTCGCGCAGCATTTGCTGCAATTGGGAGGCGGCGAGGTCACTGCAGATCTTATTCAGTTGATTCGTGAAGCCAACCAGGGCGTGCTACAAGCGCAGTTGGTAGAACGTCAAGCGGCTTACGCCGCGATGATCGTCAGTGCTCGCTACGAGGTCTACAAAACGCTTTTTGAAGCCAAACCAGACAGCTCGGAGTTTAACGATTTGGTGGCGCTTTACGGCCCCTCCGCCGAGGATCGCAAGAAAGATGCGACAGCGGCCGATGCGGCGACGAAAGCCGTGCGTCAAGCGTTGCTCGATTTCCGCGCTCGCTTTTCCATTGTGTGGAAGGGAACGACGAAAGGCCCGTCACTGGCCGACCGGGATAAAGCATTGAAGATCGAAGAAGCTAAAGCCGGCATCGAGTTGGACGCCTCGTTATTTACCGGACAGGAATACGGGCCGTTTGCCGCCGGGACGTTCTATCCGTCCTATGTACCCGCCGGCTCGGCGCCGGCGATCACGACATGGGGAGCGCGCGGCAACTGGGTGCTTCAGTTAGGAAAAAACAATGTGAAGGAACGGCGACGGTTGGCGGGTGAGGCAAAGAAAGCGGAACTCGAAGCCACCGAGGCGGCGCAAACAGCCGCAGGTTCGATTGAGGCGCCGAGAATTGGCGCGCTAAAGCTCAGCGGTATTCAATTGGCGGCGATTAAAACCTCACTCGAGTCGGCGCTCGCGCAAGCCTCGGACCCTAAAGAAAAAGAAACGCTCACGCTCTTGATCCACCAAGTCGAGCTGAAGGCGGCCGATTTTGCTTCGCAAGCCGAGAGCGCCGCGGCCGCAGCGGGACTCGATCTCGCTGTTGTTCCCGTGATCGCGCTTGACCAACCTCTGGCCATTCACGAGGTGCCGCGTCGCAACGATTTTGCCGGCAAACTTCCAACGGCTCCGGCGCCCATGGTGGTCCCCGGAAAGCATGGTAAAGCGTCGTTCACCTTTGCGGGCTATACCGAAAAAGCCGTTCAGGATGGCAATGGATTAGGCTACGCCTATGGCGGCAGTGCGGCCGTAGGATTACCCGATCCGCGCCTCAAACATTTGCAGCATACCGTCGACGCCGCACAAACTGCTCTTGACGCTAAGAAAGCCGCCCGCGCCGCCCGCACGGCCGCACGGCAAGCGGCAGACGCGGCTCAATTGCTCAATCGATTAGGCGATCAACATGCGGCACTTGGTCGACGCTACGAAACCGCCCTGGCCCGCTTTGAGCAGGCGAAGTTTGATTATCAGGTCGGTGCTTTGGATGTGGCCGATCTCGTAACGGCTGAACAAGACCTTGCCGATGCCACCGAACAACTCGCCCGACACCGTGGCGAACTGATCCGCGCCGATCGGCGTGTGTTGCAATTGGCCGGACTGGATCCCAGCGCGGTTGACGCGCCGGGTAAAGCCGCCGCGACCGGAATTGCCGGCCGTGTGATCGCGCCCACCCCTGTCGCCCCGACACCGCGTCCCCATTTATCGACGGAGCAAATGGCGATGCGGCAACTGGCCAAAGCGATGACGGGTTCGAGCAGCGATCCGAAAATTCTGGCGCAGTTGGATACGTTCTTGCATACCACCCTCAAGTCGGTGCCGCCGGCGAATTGGCCGATGCTCGCGCCGATTTCGCGAGTGGTGCGCCTCCAAGAACCGGTCAACACGCGTACGGCGAAGTTTAAGGCCTTCATGGAGGATATCACCGCCGCCATGGTGTACGGGTCTCGGTACGCAAAATTGGACGGTCACGCGGGAACCCCGGAACAGGCGTTGGATTACATTACGCATCCTAAAGCGTTCAATCGCATGAGCAAGGCCATGCCGGACGTCCGGTTGCATCTAGCCGTGGCGGACGAGTGGGACAAAGAAAAATTATTGCCAAAGGAAAAGTGGCGTGCCTGGGCGATGGACGTGGTGAATTACGACGATGTTCTCGGCCCGATAATTGCCGGAATCAATTTGCTTAAAAACAATCGCAACGTCTCCAATTTGACGATGCTAGTCGATGAATACGATCGCGACACCCATTGGGTGTCGTTCCTGACCCAGATGGCGCGAGAATGGAATTATGTCCACGACGCGGGCCTAAGGCAAAATGAAATCAACGACGCCCTTCGCATCGCCTCACGATCGGCCACCCTGATTCTCGAGGTCAATGCCTCTAAGATGACCGTACAACAACGTTTGAATGTCGTGATCGATATGTTCAACAAAGCCGGACATTTGATTGTCGATAGCCGGCCTCTTTCTTCGGCGGAGGTGGTTCGTCGCGTTCTGCGCATGACCGAGAACGATACGCCCGCCACCCGCATCAACCCTCGCGCCGAGATTTACAATCAAAGCGAAGATCTCTTCAAAGTGTTCGCAAGGGCGCTACGTACCCCTATTCTCGCCGCGCGAGCCCGGCCAACGTCGCGGTCGCGTCAAGCGGCCCGGCGCAGCAGGCGTGCACTGCAATCGGCGGCGTAAATACCCCCTCCGCGGTTGCCGCTGGCTATTTGAGACGTGTTCCCAGCTGGGTCGCATTTTTATTAATAAGAGTTGTCAGTGTTTGGAGCAGCGGACAGGCGGGAAAACTACCGAGAAGGCGCTGAGCGGCGTTGGGAATCTCGGCGGCCATTTCGCGCGCGTAGGTGAACACAAGGCTGGGTTTAATTTCAATGTCCTCGGCCAGGCGCCGCCAGTGGCGTGGGTGAAGCCATTCCAGGCGGTTTTCGCCCCCGATTTTCATCGCCAGTTTGTCAGCCAAAGTGGGATATACCGCTGTGGATAAGAGGTCGTAAAAGGGTGCAAGCCGCACTCCTTCCAGGGTCCGCAGTAGCGCCAGATTCTTAGCGTGGGCATCGGCGTTTCCAATCAATACGTTAAAAATCACCCAGCGAAGCAGGTTGCGGCGATCCTCGAGGAGCCGCTCGCTCTCCTCCGAGAGGACTCGAAAACAATCGGCGAGAGTAGGACCGCCCTCAGACTCATACTTATTTTCTGGCAGCACTCCCAGAGCCTGACAAAAATCCTCTTGGTGTAGGCGTTTTACAGCCCCGGATGCTTCGAGCACCCGGTCAAAGCGTTCAATGAGAAAATAAGCTGCAGGCTGGTTATGAATTTCGACGGCCGGAACGGGCAGCCCGATGGAGGCCGCCAAACGCATGCAGAAGGCTTCATTCGTGATCGAATCTTCCAGGTGTCGAATGGCGGGTTTGAGAATGTGGGTGCTGGCTGAGATTCCCTCCGGGAGCAGAATTTTCCCGTTCTTTACGACCACCGGCAGCTTGTTCTGGGCGCCGGCCAGCGAAAGTCGAAGGCCGTCAACCGCTTGCATCAGCGGCCGCCGTGAATCATTGTCGATCCATCGCGTAAGTTCTGCGCTCGTGACGCGCCGCCATCCGCCATGGGTC
Organism: Elusimicrobiota bacterium; assembly: GCA_038208955.1. Classification (GTDB taxonomy): domain Bacteria; phylum Elusimicrobiota; class Elusimicrobia; order 2-01-FULL-59-12; family 2-01-FULL-59-12; genus JBBQYF01. The sequence continues at coordinate 7,702 of JBBQYF010000027.1, read as the reverse complement.
GGTGGCTTGCGACCAGACGGCCATAGAGAAAAAGCGCCGGCGCATTCTCCGCCAATGGCTTCCAGCAGCGCGTAATCGTTGTTCTCGGAGATATGCAGCTTTTCTGTCATCAGCCGCCGCACTTTGGACTCCGGCAGTAAGTTGGCAAAGAAGGGTCGCGCCTGGTCCGGGGGAAAAGGGTTTGGTTGCAAGGGCAGGCCACGGGACAGTGCCAGGCGGTCGGGGTCGTCCAGCCAGGCGGCGTCATACTGGAAAACGAAGCGGCGACTTTCATCCAGCCATAACCGCCCGACGAGGATCTGCTCCGAAAAGATGGTGAGGGTCGGGAACGTTCGCGGGCGGGCCATTAAGAAACCGTTTTCGCCCGCCGGACGGCGTGCAGCCGAATGCCGTACCCGCGCATCACCTGCATAACCTTGCCCAGAGCCGCGGTCGACTTTCCATGTTCGAGCTCGTTGACGAAGCGAACTCCGACATTGCACAGTCCGGCGGCGTCGCTCTGAGTAAGCCCGGCTTCCTGGCGTACTTCGCGAAGAAACCGCCCCAGGTCTTCCGGTGTTAGCAAAGCAGCTTCAGTTGGCGCATTTTTCATATTGAAAAGACGCATAATAATCCCGTACGGTAATATTATGCCTTTCCTGGGTCAGTGTCAATGATAATAGTCCCGTTCAAGAGAAATCGCATCCAACGGCTTAAAATAACGGAACAACATCGAACGAGGAACAGAAACTCCAGATATAAACACTACTCTACTAAGGTGGGGGAAGGTCGGATGAAAGCCGAAACGCTAAACGGAATGGATTAGAATTCCTCGGAGTTCCTCACGCCGCCACTTGACAGCGTTTACTCGCGTTTCGTTTTAACAAGGGCTTAATCGCGTCGGGCCATGCGGCGAGTTTATTTAATTCTTCTATCGTCATCCTGCCCAGTCGGTCGAACAGTCCGCGGAGCTTCGGCCCAACCCATTCATGGGTTTCGGGATTTTCCGTAGACAGGCTGGGGATCGATATATTCTCAGAATCACGCACCGTTAATTGCGCCACCGTTTTAACCGCAAGAACAGCGACCTCTTGAAGAAATTGATCCATCAGCCCATAGCAAATATATTCCCAAGGGATTTGCGAAAGCCACTTTTTATGCAACGCCTCTTTCAGAGCCGGTGCCGTGGTCAGGGTTTGGGCCGGGTGGAGGAGGGATTCGTTTAATTCAGCCAGGCCAAAGGCCTCTGCGATGAAGAGCGGCGTGCTTTTTCGAGGTTTTTTAATATTGATCGCATCCCACTCTAGATAATAATTTCTTAACGTAAACGGCTTTCCGGGCCTCGACAACGCTTTTAGAGGGAGGTATTGATACTCGGTGCTCATCACCCAAAATGCAGGTTTTCCCGCCGCCTTTTCCAATTCCCTGATAAAGGCTAATTGGAGGTCATGATGGAGGTTTAGCCAAGGTACCCCTCGCGGGATTGCTTCGAGATCCCTGGCTCTGCCGAACTCGGTGATCGTTCGAAGTTTCAAAAGCGGTTCTAGTTGCGGGGCCAAGCCATATCGGGCCCGGATGAAGTAGGGGGTGCTATAGCCTTTACCTTCCAAATGATTGAGCCTTTCCATGGCGCTGTAAAAATAACCCATTTCTGCAGAACGGTCGGGAAGCTGAACATGGATGGCGGCATAATCTTCCGGGACCAGCGGCTTCGTCCCAACAAAGGCGTCCCGCGCTAATCGCGCAAGCAAATCGACAACCAACATTCTTTCGTTGTCGGAGACTTCGTGGACGAATTCGGGAATTCCATGCTCGTAAAAATAGGCTTTAAGGGCGCCGTCATTTTGAGGAAGAACGGGGCGCCGTGCGAGATAATCTGAAATGAACGTTTCGGCTTCAGCGACGTCGGTTGGGGCCGGCTCAGATTGGCGGTCAAGATAATTTACCAGGAGGCGTTTTATTTCGCCTGAGGATGCGGCATTTATGTTATGGAAAAATACATGAAAACGATTCGCCAAATAAAGAGCGTTCACGATCGAAGTCGACGGCGGATTCATGATTATAAAACTGTCTTTGTGGCAACGAGCTAAACCCGCAATCTTCTCCATGTCAATAACCTCCGTGGGAGATTTTTGAATGGAATAGACCCAGATTTGCAGTTGCTCTTCGGTCATAAATGTTTGCAGGGACAAGGCTGTCGATTCGTTATCGTTGTATGCGAGCGTTCTGGAAAAGACGGTTGGACTAATCCCTAAGATTTTTCGCACGGCATGATAGGCCGCCAGCGTCTGGGTGGGCGGTGCCGAACGAACATGGTTTGAAGCGACGCGAATCCAGAGAATTCTTTCGGTCTTGGTTAGGTTTTGCCATTGAGCGGGCAAGTCTTCGGGAATTATCAGGCCGGCTTCAACGGGGGTTAACGCGGAATAGATCGGGCGGCGCATGGCCGTTGCCCGTGCTGGATCGAGAATGCCGGTCGAGGCGGCTTTAACGAAAGCATTGTTTAGGCGGAGGCGCAGCAGGTCATCAAGGCCATCCCACGACCGTTGCAGGGCGATTCCGACGCCGTCGACCGTCGTTGTGTCGGACAGTCCTTCCGAAACGCGCTTAACGAGTCGAAAAAGATCGCGGTAAGAGAGCCGTTCCCGAAGTTTAATCAAGGAAAGTATCGCTGTAGAATGTTCGAAGGACGCTTCATTTTCGAGGATTTGTAATGCCTTCTCGATTGCCGCCTGCTCCGTCGGCGACGGCTGTGTTACGGCACCCGAATCAGGTATGGCGGCTAGGACTTCCGGCGTGAGCGAATAATCCGGAGGGGGAGGCGGGGCTACGGGGTCCGGCTTTATCGGGTTCTCGATCGGCCGGGGTTCTCGTCGAACGCGAGGTTCAGGAATTTTCTTCGGGACCGGAGGTGCTTTCACCCTCACGGGCCGGGCTTGTTCCCTTGCGGATTTTTCGGCTTGACGTTTTTCTTCGCGCGCCGCTTTTTCCTGGGCGGCTTCCCAGCGACTCTGGGCTTTTGCGTAAAGCTGGGAGAGGTTACGCTGGATTTGGCCTGCGTACTTCAAGTGTTGGCGCTTCCATTTCCGGTCCAAAACCTCTCGCTGTCGAGCGTTAACAGCTCGCTCCGCCTCGGCCTTGGCGGCGATTTCTTCAGCGATTTCGTTGGACCAATGGATTTCCGCGATGCGTTCCGATGCCGAAATGGAAATACCGGATTTTGCTTCGGGCGTCGTCGCGTAGCGAGTATAGATTGGCGCAAGGGTAATCGGAACTAGCTTTCCGCGTTCACCGGTCCGCGAAAGATATCCCTTCAGCGGGGTATTTTTAAAGTCCTCCTCATGAAGCGCCCATGCGGGTCGGCGCAATTGCCTGGCCAAGTCCTTGATCAACGCTTTTTCCAGATCGAGATCAATGGGGTCTTCCGGAAGGGCCGGCAGGGCTCCCGATCTTAACACCGCTTTTAATTCCTCAGGAGTTTTTAATCGCTGGTACCAAATGGCCGGACCACCGTCGTCCGTTAAATCGCCCCGCAGCGGTGCAAGACACCATCGCAAGATGGGTTCAGAAATTTTGAGTGAATTTAGGCGCTGCTCCAGTCTTTGCAGGTTAATGAAATACAGTGTTTCCAGAGGATTTTCCTTGGCAACCCATATCGCCGGCAAACGCTGGGACGTCGCTATAAGCTGCCTCAGCCGATTTTCTCCATCGGGCAAAAGCGCCAGGCGTGTCGCCAAAACGTTTGAGATGGGGGCCATCGCCGAAAGCATCTGGCGGCGCTCCTGAATTTCCGCCCAGATCGCTTGTGCATCCCGCCAGGAAGCGATCAGTTCCTGAGCATGACGCCGACTCATCCGAGCGGCGACCAAATCCTCGACGATGGTCGCTCGGGCCATCCTCGTATTTGTCCTTTCTAGTTCCCGCGATTCTTTAAGCGCCGCCCGTTTTGCGTTTGGCTTTTCCGGGAATGCTGCCTCGGCCAATGTAGGGGAGGGGGGATCTGCCTTGAGAACCGGTAGGGGTAAGGGGACGGATTCGTACTGCGACCGATCGGGAAGCGGTTTACCAAATTTTTCAATAGCGAGTTCAAAGTCGCGGATGATAGGTAACGTTAATGCCGCTCCACCCCTATCCTCGCCACGTAAATAATCTCCGACGCGCGCATGGCGGATATTGAAAGTAAATTCCAGTGAACGCATCAACATACCGGGCGTTACCTCATGATCCTTGGCGAGATCAATCATGGCTGTGAAATAAGCCCGCATGGATGCTTGGTTGGCCAGGGTGCGCGGCGCGTTGAGGGCGGAGTGGGGGAATTCCCCCAAAGCCGGCGTAATCGCCTGAACCAGCATCGGGATTGATTCCGAAGCCACTACAATTCGCGAAGCCGGCCATTCTGTTTGTGCAAAAAGGAAGTGAGGCATGAGTAGCACGACGATGATAAATTTTGCAGGCGTGGCAGCCTGGATAGAACGATGCATGATCCTATTCTACGAAGCGTGAATCGGCGTTGAAATGAGACAAGGGACTAAAATTTAGATTCCAAAGGACCCACGTTTTCGAGCGATCAATCCTTCCGCCCATCCTAAATTAGTCCTTTGACGGATAGGCGCGGCGGGAAATTCGTGATAGTCTTTCTCGTAAATGCGCCTCGATCATTCCCCGCTTTTTACGTCGAATCGGCCGATTCGCTTTATCCTCACTTCGCCTTGTGTTTTAATGCTTGCCTAGCGACCTGAAAATCACGAGTCAATCTTTTTTAGTTGAAATTCCTGTCATGCCCGCTTCGCCGATGCCTTTGGCTGGCGAATGGCTTTTGTTCAAAAGGATTCGTTGCGGAAAGCCGCATAGACTGCACATTTTCCCCAGATTTTTGTACGAGGTCCAATCAAGCCATCAATGGATATAAAATCAAATTTCAAGCCTGACACCGGTTCCGCACAATTCCAGATCAGCTCGGAAGTTTAGGAGTATACGACGCGCCATGATGCCTTCAAGAGTCGGAGCAAGTGGCGGCCTTAGGCAGCCAACGGGTGAACCGCCATCCATCCCTTTGATGAATGCGCGGTATGCCAGAGATCGTAGTTCTGCTGGAGGTTTAGCCATAACTCCGGTGTTGTGTTGAAGGCCTTGGATAAGCGCAGAGCCATATCGTGAAAGATGGGGACGGAGTACAACAATCCACTTAAGCGACTGGCTCGTCGAGATAGTTTATTGTACTCCGTCCCTTAAATTGACCATCTAACCACGAATGTAAGTTCTCATTTGCCCGCGATCTAATCCGATAAAGATTGTTATCCCCGATAACCCCAGCGGATCTGGGGAGGCAGTGCGAAGGGTGGGTCTACCATCTTTATTAACACACTCAATAAGGCGACCCCCTGCAACGAGATGGAAATCCCATTCAGCGGGATTTAATGCTGCCAGTGCTCCGTGCCGCTTCATCCATGTCTTGGCCATATCTCGCGTCATATTTTCAACTTCTTTTGGCGACCATCCGGACGTTCGAGCAACTTCCAGTATCGCAGGCTGTTCGTAAGAAACCACGGCGTTTGCATCACCTTTCATTAGCGCATTGCGTACCGCAGCCAAAAACGCGCCCACTTTTTTGCGGGTCGCATCATCCAATGTTAACTGAGGTGCTTTCTCCCAGAGGCTTTCTGCCAGTGCTTGGCCGAAATCCTTATTGACCTCAATAGTTTTTGGAAATTTTGTATCTCTGGACGAAGACATCCATTCCGCCAGTACAACAACACCTGGATCGCTCGCGTGTGGAGATTTCACGATTCCACCCTGAGGCCCGGAATCGGTAATCCATGCTCTTGCGTCAGGCGCTCCAGACCCTTCATGTGTATTGAGAACGAGTAGGTGCAACTTATTGATTCCCTTGACGATACAGCTGCTAACTGGAAAGGCCGCCGCGTGAGGTGAATTTGGATCTGCCGTGTCAATCCGCAGCACGGGTATATCATTGAGACGAACTTCAATGACGCATTCTCGTGCGTTTGCATTTAGAAAATAGGCTGGCCTTAATTCTGATTGGATAGCTGAGGAAAAACTAAAAGCAGGATTTAAAAGGAACAGAAATAAACAATAGATCCATATGGCTTTTTGCTTGACTGACTTTCCGTCAGAAAAAACCCTCGGTCTTATTCCGCGCAAGTGAGACGGAAGGGGAAGGGGAAAAATATCGGCGCTCATCAAGTAGCTCGACTTAGAATCTGATTGATAAGCGTCTGATAACCGATCCCTAATTTCTCCGCTTTAGTCCGCAAACGTTCAAGGATTCCCGGCGGGATTCGCAAATGGATGTTTCTTGCCTTTAGATCGCCCATGAAAAGACGACCCCGGCGCGGACGCTTGACTCCAAGTTTGGCTTCAATCGCCTTGCGACCGGTTTCCACTTCTTCCGGCGTGACTTTACGTGACCGCTTGAAATCGGCGGCTGTCCATTCAGGGCTATCGCTAAAGTCGATCTTTCCTCTCTTGGCCATAGGATATAAAATCAATTTTCAAGCCTGATACCGGTTCCGCACAATTTCCAGATCAGCTCGGAAGTTTAGGAGTATACGACGCGCCATGATGCCTTCAAGAGTCGGAGCAAGTGGCGGCCTTAGGCGGCCAACGCGTGAACCGCCATCCATCCCTTTGATGAATGTGCGGTATGCCAGAGATCGTAGGTCTGCTGGAGGTTGAGCCATAACTCCGGTGTTGTGTTGAAGGCCTTGGATAAGCGCAGAGCCATATCGGGAGTCACCGCGCCGCGCTCGTTCACGATCTTAGAAAACGTCTTGCGGGAAACTCTCAGCGCTTCCGCGACCTCGGTTATGCCAAGATTCATTGTTTCCAGATAATGCCGCTTTAATATACCGCCCGGATGGGTCGGCGAACGATGTCGTGCTCTAGTCATATTTCATCCCTCCTCCCTAATGGTAATCCACATAGTCCACCACAAAAGCATTCCCGTCATGGAACATGTAAACGATTCGCCAATTTCCAGACACTCGCACAGCCCAATGCCCTTTCAGATCTCCTTTTAACGGATGAAGGCCGGCACCTGGAAAACGCATATCTTCCGCAACGATGGCTGCATCCTGCCGGTCTAGGATGTCCGAAAGCTTCTGCGCATGCTGGGGCTCGATCCCTTTCTTCGAGCCATCGTAGAAGAAGTTCTCGAGGCCCTTGTGGCGGAAGCTCTTCATCACGCTTCCAAGTGTAACCCATAGGGTTACTAAAGTCAAGGCGGGCGGTTATAGGATATTTTTTCAGTGTCATTCATTGTCAGGCTAGCCCCACGGAGATGGCCACGTCGCGTACCATGAGGCTGTTTGATGATGTTACGCGGAGTCGTCATTCGTCTTAGGGTTCGACGGCGGGTACAGTCGAGGGAAATTTTCGGTTGCGAAAAGACCCAGGATTTCTTAAGTCTGCCCGCCGAACTTTTGCGATAATATCAACTCAATGCCCAAGCATGAAATTTATCGAGCAGCACGACGAATAGCACTCAGCGCTAGCCTGCAAATCCTTTTGCTTTCCTGCAGCCGCGCCGACGGCCAGTCGCCCATTTCGATTCCCTCCGTTGTCACGGAAGAATTTATACTCCCTTCCGATCTCAAAGTCACTGGCGCGCAGCTGACGCAACTCCTGATGGAGCTGAAAACACACAACATTCATTCGCTCTCTCTGGCCGATCATCGCGAAATCATCGACGAAGGTCTCCAAA
>JBBQYF010000026.1:0-20459 GCA_038208955.1 Elusimicrobiota bacterium | reverse complement strand
CTTCGTCTAAGGATGTGCCGTGATAACTCCGGACGGAAAACCAATCTTTGATCATCTGAATCCGCGCCGGAGAGGCAATTGCGAATTGGCTGCGGATTTTCGGATCATTCAGCCAACGGCGAAGGGTCGCAATGCCGGTCTCATATTCCAATTGATCGAGAGACCCACTGCGCTGCAAATGCCTCAATGACTGTTGCAAAACAACAAAAAGCTCGTAAACCGGCGCGCCCTCTAAAATGCGGGCCTCTTCCAGGATAGGAGCGATGGCACGTAGTTCCTTTGCCTTGGCGGTAAAGGGGGCGAGCTTATCTGAGGCGAGGTCCAGATTGGCCGGAGAGGCGACGTGGAGGATCTTCACGATATCGCTCCAAATATAAAGCTCCTCAAATACATGCGCGTGCCTTGCTGCTTCTTCAATGAGCCCTCGAACGATGAACCAAAAAGCGGCAATGCGCTGCGAAGATGCGTTCCTTAAACGGTTTTGCCGATATTGGGTAAAAAGCGTGATCGCCTCTGCCAAATGGTTGTCATCCCGCACCAACAGCCGAAGGATCGCCTGAACATCGACGGCTGTCGCAGTGTGCCGCGTGTGACGTAGATACGTCCCAAAGCCGGGGTCAATGCTACGTCGATGTAATTCAAAATCGAGCAGCACATGCGACAAGAGACTCACAGGATCAAGTTTGCTTTTCGGTAACGGCTCGCCGAAATACGAACGGTACGCCCGCTCGATAATGGCTGGGTCAAGTTCAGAAATCTTAGTGGTTTTCAACCATTCGATAAGACGCCGGGAAAGATCCGCCATTTGAACAGTCCCTACTACATTGGAGCCTTGATCACGAAGGCCTTCAAGCAAGCCGGTCACGCGTTCCCACCGAGCCGAGGCCTGTCCTTCAGGCGGACCATCAACATGCAATACCTCGGAGGCCATGGCGGCTAAATGGATAGCCTCCATCGGATGGCGGCGGGCAAAGGTGGGCCCCTGCTCAATGGCGGGCAAGAGGGATAGAACCGGAGCGATCGCCGGCGAATCGCCGATCGCGAGCACTGAGCCGACCACGCTTGAGCGGGCAAAGTGGACGACACTTTCGCGCGGGTTGCGAAGAGCCTTTAAATATAAGGGCATCCAAACTTCCTGGATGAGACGGCCCGTCGGATCCATAGATTTGAGGAGTTTGGCTAATGCCGAGAGGCCTTCAGCGGCGAATTCAACCGTTCTATTCCCATTTTCCCTGTCTGGAGCTAAGGTAATCTGGAAAAGTTCGACGAGTACGGCCAATTGCTCAGGGCTCGGATGTCCTAAGTCACGCAATGTTTCAGCGATAATCCCTAAGCTTGGCCCCATCGAGTCGGCTTCAAAGAGTTGCCGTTTGTATTCTGGCACCCACCAGGATTTCATGTCGGATAACGTGGGATCGGTTAAAACGGAAAGTTTTGCCGCACCCATCATGGCCTTGCCGATCGGATCACGAACCAACGCCAAATCGCTCTTTAAAAGTTCTTGAAGAAGCTCTCTCAGTGGCGGCCACACCTGTTTTCTGGTGTCAGGCATGGCGGCCACTTGCGGCAAAAGTCCCGTTAACGCGATGGCAAGCCCCTTCTGCCAAAAATCACTCCTTTTGAGAGGATCGCGAAATTTAGGAAAAACGTTTTCAAGGAAGTCCTTTCCTGTCGGATCAAAACGCAATGAGCCGAGGGCCATGCCTTCAAAGCTGCGGGTATAAGACTCTCCATCGGCCGATTCATTCAAGAATTCAATCTGCAACTTGTCTTTGGTGGGCTGAGAAGGAAGTGAATATACGGCTTCAGCAAATGCGGTCGGCACGCGCATGCGTATTTCAGAATCGTCGATGACATTTGGACCTAAAGAATTTTTTAAGACGGGGGCTCCTTCCGATAATAGCAACCCACCACTTGAATCGAGACTCTGCAGCAGCTTGAAGTATGGCCCTATAGCGCTATACGCCCCTGTGCGAACATCTGCATGAGGGCTAGCCAAGGCTTGTTGATACAGGGATCGAATGACGGTGATTAATGGATCATCGGCACTCAGGCGCAATTCAAGAGCCGTACGCGTAAGTGTTCCTAAACTGTGTGCGGTAGACTTTAAAAATGCTCTGTCGGCCCAGGTCAAATCGCCACTTTTTTTCGATCTCGTGATTTCTTCCCAGTTCGCACGTGCCATTTCAATCGCTTCAGTAAGAAAAACACGGCTTTTCAGTCCGAAATCTGCGGCCGCCGATATCATCGATTTTGGTGCTAGGCCTGCAGCCTCGCCACTAGTGGAGTCCGGCAATTTTAATGCGGCGCCAAGTAAATCGTTATACAGCTGAAACGCATCAGCATCGTTTCCAGTCTTCGCAATGGCTACGCGAAGGGGGCCCAATGCCGCAGCCGCATTTATTTTGGCATCAGAAAATCCGGTGGTTAACCCTTTCTTGTACAGCGGTTCCCAAAATTCCTTGAGTGGGGCGGCCTTGCCGTTGTAGGCGATAAGAATCGCGTAGGCGAGAGAGCCCAACTGCTTGGAGGCATACTCCTGTGCGGTGTGATCGGAGCTTGTATAAATTGCGTTAAAGCGAGGGATAACTTCTTCAATCAATAGCCGTTTCCCTTCGGGACCTGATTCGGCTAAGGAAATTGCCAGCGGGCCAAGGGCGGAAGGTTCTGCGGAAGAATGGGAAGGATCCTCAGAGGATGGCAAATCGTTGACGACGTCGCGAAACAGGCGGTTTTCCAAAATTCTCCATCGAAGCTTCGGATCATCTATGTGCTGCGGTGGCGGCGCCGGCGTACGGGAGCGATCAACGATGGTGCTCTGACGGAGTTGTTGAAGTTGATCCTGAACGAGATCTAGTGGATGCCCCGCCCGGATGGCTGCTTCCGAAGCCGCGGGGTCAGCCAAGTGTGCCAGTTCGTGGTTCCAAAATTCAATTTGTGCAAGTAGTGACAATTGCGCCAACCTTGCATACTGCGTTGGTGAGAAATAAATGGCCTGTTCCTCTTCGCCATTTTCCAAGATCTCGCCGCCCGCGCCGGCATGCGCGAATAAAACATGGTCATACTTCATGAGGTTGGGCACCGTATAGACCGAAATAGCCTTCAGACGGCGAGCAAGGTCGTTGGGCAGGTGGCGGGTGTCCACATATTGACGTGTGGATTGACTGCCCTTGCCCCATTCAATGTCATGGCGAATTTTTTCAAGCAAGGGGTGCTCGATGTCAGCCCCAAAGACGGAAGCCGCGCCGCCGCGCCGAACACCCGTTTCCCGTATGCGGCGAACACGCTCCCCGGGTTGAAAGCCGCCGTGAGAAAATTGTCCCTCCTCTAACGCTAATGTCAGCGCTTGGCAGTCGAACTCAGAAGCCCGCTTAAGCAACATGGATACTATGTGCTGACGACCAGCATTTTCGTCAGCAAAAATCGGTAGAGGCCAGGCAAGCTGGGTCAAGAAGGAAACAACTAGCCCACATCGAATGATGACGGTTGCATTCCGGTTACAAAAGGCTCTTTTCATGATCTGTTAAGTTTAAATTACATATATTCCGGGAATGTTTCGGCATTATTGCAGCAATGTAAACCGATGGCTCAATAAATAATGGGTCTTTCGTTCTGCGTTGTAGGACTATTGGCTTCTTAGGCTACCCGGCTTCATTTTCACAATGGCGATTTGCATTCCCGTTTATGCTTATTTTAATCTATTCGTTAAATTTCCTGGGGTACGACATTCGGATTTCTGATCGGTAAAAGAACTAAAGAGGCCTAATTCGCCGTAGGACGTCTTGTGTTCGTCCTGACAATCAACGAGCAAAAGGTGCTAAAGATGGGCATCCTGATTGCAGGCCTTAGGCGTTCTTTAGAACAAACCCTCTGACGGCAGGATGACCGAGACGGCAGAACTGGCTGTATCGGCGGCGAAAGATAGTTTTTACAAAATTACCGCTCACGGATATTGCGGTCATCCCGCGGTGGGGCAAGCCAGCTGTGCAGCCCCGTGCCTTGTATAATTGTGCCTATGTCGACGGATGAAAAATGGATGTCGCGCGCGCTGGAGCTTGCGGTGCGCGGTCAGGGGTGGGTCCACCCTAATCCAATGGTCGGGGCTATTCTCGTGCGAGGGGGGCGGATCGTCGGTGAAGGCTGGCATGCGCGCTATGGGGGACCGCACGCGGAAATTGAGGCGCTTAACCGAGCTGGGGCCAAAGCTAAAGGAGCGACGCTCTACGTGACGCTCGAACCCTGCGCCCATTGGGGAAAAACTCCACCCTGCACGGAAGCTCTCATCCAAGCCGGAATCAGCCGCGTATGCGCCGCGATGCGGGACCCTAATCCGCTTGTTGCCGGTAAAGGGTTTACTCAACTGCGGCGCGCCGGCCTTGCCTTGCGCTTAGGCATTTTGGAAAAACAATCGCGTTTCCTAAACCGTGCATTCCTTACCTGGATGGTCGAACGCCGTCCTTACGTGACACTCAAGGCGGCAATGTCCATGGATGGAAAAATCGCGACCGTCTCGGGAGCTTCTAAATGGATCACCGGGCCCGAGGCGCGCCGAGTGGGACATCAATTGCGGGCGCAATGCGACGCGATTGCCGTCGGAATCGAGACCGTGCGCACAGACAACCCTTCACTCACCACGCACGGGAACGGAAGAAACCCCGTTCGCGTTATCTTTGACAGCCGGTTGCGCCTTCCGCTCAAATCCAAGGTCACGTCCCGTCAGTCTCGAACGATTGTTTTTACAACAACCAAGGTCCACCGCCCCCACCGGCTGGGGTTAGAGAAAGCGGGCGTTGCGGTGTGGACGATCGAACGGGATCGGGCCGGACACGTCCGACTAAAAGACGCTTTGCGGCATCTCGCCGTCGAAGGCATTGCCCATTTACTGGTCGAAGGCGGCGGCCGCCTTCACGCTTCCTTTTTGGAAGCGGGACTGGCCGACGAACTGGTTTGGTTCATCGCCCCGAAGATTCTGGGCGGGGCGAATGCCCGGACTCCCGTCGAAGGGCGCGGTGTTTCGTCGCCCGCGCGCGCGTGGCAATTGCGCGATGTCCAGACCGAGCGCGTCGGCCTTGATTGGTGTTTTCGGGCTCGAATAGAGCCCGCCCCAAGATAGGAACCTGGCATGTTTACCGGCATCATTCAGTCTCTAGGGAAAGTGATAAAATACGACAAGCCCGACCTATGGATCGACATTCCCTTTCGCGGGATTAAACGCGGTGAAAGTATCAGTGTGGAAGGCGTCTGTTTGACGGTGGCGGGACGGCGCAAACGCTTGGTGCGATTTCATGTCGGACCGGCCACGACGCGTGTGACCTCGCTCGGCCAACTCGGCGGTGGCTCGACGGTAAATCTCGAGCGGGCGATGCGTTACGGCGAGCGCATGGGTGGGCATTGGGTGACGGGCCACGTCGAGCACACCGGCCGAATCGAAAAGATTTTGACGCAGGGCCGGAATCATTGGATGTTTGTGGCGTTGCCGCGCGAAGTGCGACCCTATGTCGTGGCCAAAGGAAGTCTATCCGTTGACGGAATCAGTCTGACCGTTGTCTCCGTACAGAAGTCCGTCGCCCAACTTATGATTATCCCTCACACCTGGATGCACACCACCTTGCGCTTTAAAACAGCCGGCGACCGCGTCAATCTTGAGCCCGATATCCTGGCCAAGTATGCCCGCGGCCAGATCAAACGGCTTCCCCGTTAAGCGATGGCTTTCTCCACAATCCCCGACGCTATTCAGGACATTCGCCGCGGACGGCTGGTGATTGTTGTCGATGATCCTGCCCGAGAAAATGAAGGCGACCTTATTTGCGCGGCGTCGAAGGCGACCCCGGCCTTAGTTAATTTCATGGCGAAGCACGGTCGCGGTCTGATTTGCTTGCCGGTCGTCGGAGAGCGTTTGGATGCCCTGCGGATTGCGCCGATGGTCGAAAATAACCAAGAGCTGCGGGACGCCGCTTTCACCGTCTCCGTCGACGCACGTCGGGGAGTTACGACCGGTGTGTCGGCCGCCGACCGCGCCAAGACGATTCAGACGTTGATCCACCCCAAAACGAAACCCGAGGATTTAGGGCGACCGGGCCACATCTTTCCCTTGCGGTATCGAAACGGAGGAGTGCTCGTGCGGGCTGGCCATACCGAAGCCGCCGTCGACCTCGCCAAAATGGCCGGTCTTTATCCGGCCGGTGTGATTTGCGAAATCTTAAACGAAGACGGCACGATGGCGCGCATGCCTGAACTGAAACGCTTTGCCACGCGCCACCGGCTCAAGATGATCACGATCGCGGCATTGATTGAACACCGGCGCAAGACGGAACGTTTGGTTCACCGCACGGTGTCGGCCAAACTACCATCGACGTATGGCCTGTTTTCTGTTCATCTCTACGAAGACAATCTCAACAAAGAGCATCACTTGGCCATCGTGCACGGCGATGTCGCAGGGAAAAAGGACGTGCTGGTGCGCGTTCATTCTTCCTGCTTTACAGGCGATACTCTTGGTTCTCTGCGTTGTGATTGCGGTCAACAGTTGCACCTCGCTTTGGAAAAGATTGCGGATGAAGATCGGGGAGTTCTGCTTTACATGCATCAGGAAGGTCGCGGCATTGGGCTCGAAAATAAGTTAAAGGCCTATGCGCTGCAAGAACGCGGAATGGACACCGTTCAAGCGAACGCAGCGCTCGGCTTCAAGCCCGACCTGCGGCATTACGGGATTGGTGCGCAAATTCTGGTCGATTTGGGTCTAAGCTCGATTCATCTCATGACAAATAATCCGCGGAAAATTGTCGGCATTGAAGGCTATGGCTTGACGGTCACCCGGCGCGTCCCGCTGGAAATTGCGGCCAATAAAAGTAACGCCCGCTACTTGAAAACAAAGAAATCAAAGCTGGGACATTTACTTGAACAAATCACGATGCGCTAGACCGCTCCGGCGGCTCGAAGAACTACAGAAAAGAGGAACTCCATGGCTACTTCGGCTACATCAAAATCAAAATCAGACCTTCCAAAAGACTCGGCCAAGGGCAAGCGGTTCGGAATCGTCGTGTCGCGCTATCATGAATCCTTGACGGCCAAACTTCTGGACGGCGCTTTGTCCACGCTGGAAAAGTTTGGCGCGGCAGAGTCGGACATTACAACGGTATGGGTGCCCGGATCATTTGAAATTCCGCTAGCCGCGCGCGCGTTAACCGCCCTATCGCCGGATGCGATTATTTGTTTAGGAATTATCGTCCAAGGGGAAACCCAACACCATGAATATATTGCGCGTGAAGTGTCGCGCGGTGTCGCACAGCTAGGACTGACGACGGGGATCCCCGTCCTGTTCGGCCTGCTCACCACGAAGACCATCGAACAAGCCAAGGAGCGTACGGGCGGGGCGAAGGGCCATAAAGGGATAGAGGCCGCTGAAGCAGCTATTTCAATGATTTGTCTCCTGGAAGACATTAAGAAAAACCCGGCGAAAAAAAGTACCAATGTCGGTTTCTGAAAACGGATCAAAACGTGAAGGTGCCGGAATGGCCGGATCGCGACGACAAGGCCGCGAGGCCGCGTTGCAAGCGGTTTACCTCGCGGATATTTGCCATCAGAAAGTAGCGGAGTTGCCGCCGGCGGCTTGGTCGAGCGAACCCCTCATGCCGAAAACGAATCTCTTTGCCTTGCATCTCGCCCAAGGTGTGGTGACCTCGCAGAAATCGATCGATGCATTGCTCAAAAAATATGCCGAAAACTGGGATCTCGACCGAATGGCGGTCATCGACCGTTGTATCCTGCGGATTGGCACGTTTGAACTTTTAAACGACTTCGAGACCCCGGTAAATGTCATTATCAACGAGGCCGTCGAGATCGCTAAGCGTTATTCGACGGCCGAATCGAGCAAGTTTGTGAATGGAATTTTGGACAAAGTAAAGCTCGAGCGTAAAGCGGCGTCCTAACGCAACACCCCGTTTTCACGGTCAAAGATGACAGTCTAGGCTATTTTTAGGTACGATTCTGAATATGGAAAAAGCTGAAGCCAAGAAAAAAATCGAAGCCCTGCGCCAAACCATCCACCAGCACGACTACCGCTATTACGTCCAAGCCCAGCCCGAGATTTCGGATGTGGAATACGACCGGCTAATGAAGGAACTCATTAACCAGGAGAAAGCCTTTCCGGAGCTCATTACTCCCGATTCGCCCAGCCAGCGTGTCGGCGGCATTCTCGAGGAAGGATTTGCCCCGGTCAAACACCGCGTTCCGATGCTCTCGCTGGATAACACGTATAACGAGAACGAAGTATTGGAATGGGACGACCGATTGCGCGGTGGCTTGACCGATACCCCGGAATTCAACTACATGGCGGAGCCGAAAATTGACGGAGTTAGCGCATCGCTCATTTATGAAAACGGCCGTTTTGTGCGTGGAGCAACGCGCGGCGACGGCGAAACCGGCGAGGACATCACGTTAAACCTGAGAACCTTGCGCAGCATTCCGTTGCGACTCCGGTCGCCATTTCCAAAATTTCTCGATGTTCGCGGCGAGGTGTTCATGACGCTCAAGGATTTTGCCAAAATGAACGCCAACGCCGATAAGCGAGGCGAGGAACTTTTCGCCAATCCCCGCAACGCCACCGCCGGCTCGCTTCGCCAGAAAGACCCGTCGGTGACCGCTTCACGTCCCCTGCGGTTCCTCGCCCATTCGTACGGATTCTCCGAAGGGCTGACCTGGACAACCCATTACGATTTTCTGAAAGCCTGTACGGAAATGGGAATTCCGACGGCGGTACTCGCGCAGCGCTGCGACACGATTATGGAATGCATGCGCCACTGCCGGAAGCTGGATCGCGAGCGCAGCGCGCTTGACTACGAAATTGACGGAGCGGTGATCAAAGTCAATTCTTTTGCCTTGCGCGACCGGGTCGGCAGCACGCACAAATCGCCGCGTTGGGCCGTGGCTTACAAATTTGAAGCGCAACAAACCACGACACAAGTTCTGGACATCAAAGCTTCCGTCGGTCGTACGGGGACGATCACACCCGTGGCCAAATTTAAACCGGTCACCGTCGGTGGCGTAACAATTTCCAATGCGTCCTTGCATAACTTCGACGAAGTGAAACGCCTCGGTGTAAAAATCGGCGATCACGTGATTATTCAGCGCGCGGGAGACGTTATTCCGAAGGTGCTTAAAGTCGTCGAAGCGCTTCGTACCGGAAAAGAAAAAGCTTTTGTGGTGCCAACCACCTGCCCCGTGTGCGGTACGCCGATCACGAAAGAAAAGGAAATCGAGGTCGCTTACCGCTGTACCAATCCGACCTGTCCCGCTCAGCAGGGGCGGGCCCTCGTGCATTTTGCGCATCGGGGAGCGATGGATATCGAAGGCTTGGGCGAAATCGCCATCCAACAGCTGGTTAGGCGTCAGCTGATTAAAGACGTCGCCGACATTTATTCGTTGACGCGCGCAGACTGGCTTAGCCTGGACCTTTTTGCGGAAAAGAAAGCCGATAATTTGCTCAAGGAAATTGAGAAAAGCAAGGTCCAACCCTTGTCACGCGTGTTGTTTGGCCTGGGCATTCGCCACGTCGGTGAACGTGCGGCGATTGTTTTAGCCCAGCGTTTTGCCTCGATCGATGCGCTAGCGGGATCGAGCGAGGCGGATCTGCGCAGCATTCATGAGGTCGGCCCCGTCATGGCGCAAGCGATCGTGGCCTATTTCAAGATGCCGCCAACCCAGACGCTCATCCGAAAATTAAAGCGCGCTGGACTGACGATGAAAGAAGAGCCGCCGAAAGTGCCGGTCCCTCAATTGTTGGCCGGGAAAACCGTTGTGTTCACGGGCGAGCTCGAAGTGTTGTCGCGCCCGGACGCCGAAAAGCGTGTGCGCGCGTTAGGCGGTAAACCCGCCGGCAGCGTTTCTGCGAAGACGGATTTTGTCGTCGTTGGTAAAGCGCCGGGCTCGAAAGCCACGAAAGCGCAGAAACTGGGTGTCAAAATTCTCTCCGAAAAAGAATTTCTTTCTAAGTACGGAAACGGCAAATCCTAACGCGACCCCGCTGAACGTGGCCCCACGAGTACCCCGATGACCTCCACCGTCTGTGCGGTCATTTTCGATATGGACGGCGTTCTCATTGATTCCGCTGAGGGGCATTTTGCCGCCTGGCATCAAATGGGCGTCGAACAGAATCAGCCTTATTCCCGGAGCCTCTTCGATCGCACGTTCGGAATGCATAACAGCCAAACCATTCCCTTGTGGCTTGGCCATCCGTTGTCTGATTCTGAGATCGCGGCTTTAGCCGACCGCAAGGAAGTACTTTACCGGGAAGCGGCCCGAGCATCGCTGAAGCCTATTGCTGGTGCCGTCAGGCTGGTCCAAGCGTTAGCGCGTGCCGGGTTTCTTCTGGCCGTCGGATCGTCCGGGCCCCTGGCCAATACCCGGCTTGCTCTTGAAATCCTCGGGATCCGGCCGCTTTTTCAGGCGCTCTCAACAGGGGACGACGTGACGAATGGGAAACCGGCTCCCGACATTTTCCTGCATGCGGCGCATCTGCTCAACGTTTCACCCAACTATTGCGTGGTGATCGAGGACGCGCCGCCCGGCATCGAAGCCGCCCACGCTGCCGGGATGCGGGTTATCGCCATTCCCACGTCGCGTCATGCCCGCGAGCTGGCCCGAGCCGATCTTGTTGTGCCCACCCTGCTCGAACTCTCGCCAGACTCGGTCAAACAATTACTTCTCCTCAACTAGTGGCTGCCGTCTCAAGATATTCTCTCGCGGCTGCGCCAAAATCACCGGCAAATCCGAGAACCTCCCGCGCTGGGCCACTCAAGCCTAGACCATCTCGTTTCGCATGATACCGGAGTGCTGGGATGCCCAGCCGGCGGGTCACCGTTCTTCGTCCCGCACCTCCTCTTTGATAGAATCATCGATGTCACCAAATCCCATTATTCCCTGAACGATTCTAGAGATTGCCAGAAGGAGCATTCATGAGCCGTGCCGCACGCAAACGCGTTTTGATCTCGGTTACCGATAAGACCGGACTTGTTGAATTCGCCGACGAGTTGGTGAAAGCCGGTTATGAAATTATCTCGACGGGGGGTACGGCCAAAAAATTAAAGCAAGCCGAGATCACGGTGCGAGAAGTAGAAGATATCACCGGCTATCCGGAAATACTCGATGGCCGTGTGAAAACCTTGCATCCCAAAGTGTTTGGCGGACTCCTGGCCATTCGCGGGAACGCCCGCCACGAAAAAGATTTAGCGATTCATGAGATCGAGCCCATCGACATGGTCGTGGTGAACCTGTACCCCTTTGAAAAAGTTGTCACCGAGACGGTGCTCGATGAAAAAGAGTTACTCGAATATATTGATATTGGTGGTGTGAGTTTACTTCGAGCGGCGGGAAAAAATTTTCACGACGTGACGATCGTGTGTGACCCCTCCGATTACACGCAGGTTCTTCATGAACTCTCCGACTATAGCGGCAATATCCGTTTGGAAACGCGTCGTCGCTTGGCGGCCAAGGCGTTTGCCCATACGGCGCGCTATGACGCCGTCATTTCCTCGTACTTCCGCGAACGGAGCGAGGATAAGGAAATTTTCCCGGAGGAAATGACCCTCGGTTTAAAAAAAGTACAAGGTCTGCGCTATGGCGAAAATCCCCACCAAAAGGCCGCGCTCTATCAAGAGACCGGCGCGCGGAGCGTCGATTGGGGTGTCGTGACGGCCAAGAAAATCCAAGGAAAAGAGTTGTCGTACAATAATTTTCTTGATCTGGAGTCGGCCTGGAATCTCGTCAGCGAATTCCGGCAAACGGCGGCGGTGATCGTTAAACACAACACGCCCTGCGGCGTCGCGCTGTCTGATCGGCCCGTCGAAGCCTTTCGGCTGGCGATGGCCTGTGATCCGATGAGCGCTTTTGGCGGTATCGTCGCTTTCAACAAAGAAGTCGACGGTGAAACGGCGACGGAGCTGGCCAAGATTTTTCTCGAGTGCATTATTGCGCCGGGTTACCGTCCTGAAGCCTTCGAGATTTTTAAGAAGAAGGAAAATTTGCGTGTCCTTCAGCTGCCGTCGTTTATTACGACGGCCGCCAAGGAGTTTGATGTGAAACGAGTTTCGGGCGGATTTCTCGTGCAAGAAAAAGATTATGCGCAGCACACGGAAACGAAACTCGTGACAAAGAAAGCGCCGAGTCCGGAAGAGATGGCCTCTCTCGAGTTTGCCTGGCGGGTGGTCAAACACGTGAAGTCGAACGCGATGGCCTTGGCGCGCGGCGCGCAGACCGTCGGCTTGGGTGCCGGACAGATGTCGCGTGTTGACGCCCTGCGCGTGGCCTGGATGAAACTCCAGCAACAACAACCCCTGATATTGGGCACGCAGCGGCCCCTCGTTTTAGCGTCGGACGCCTTTTTTCCTTTCCGGGACTGTGTCGATGAGGCCGTGAAGATTGGCGTTTCGGCGATTATACAGCCGGGCGGTTCCGTGCGTGACGAAGATTCCATTCGTGCGGCCAACGATTATGGGATCGCGATGGTTTTTACGGGGATGAGACACTTTAGGCATTAATGCGTTTATCAACGTCCCTCGTGCCCCGGCCCCCTCAGCGCCTGCAGGCCATTCCTATCCAAGTAACCTGGGTCGTTGAACGCCGGATACTCTTTGCGCATTCAGGGTCTGCAGGGGTTCAAGCGAAGGCCGTTCGCATGGCCATTGACCACCCCTTATGAAAACCGTTGCGATCGTCGGTGTGGGCTTAATCGGTGGATCGCTTGGCCAAGGGCTGCGCCGAAGCAAAAAATACCGCGTGTTAGGTTTGTCACGCCGGTCCTCGACTATTCGCTTGGCCCGCCGATTGGGCGCCATCGATCGTGGCTCAACCGATTACTCGGTTGTCTCTGCCGCGGATATCGTCGTCATCGCGACGCCCATCGATCGCGCCCTTCCGACGCTCAAACGCTTGCTTCCATTTCTCCGAGCCGGCACCGTCATCACGGACGTTGGGAGCGTCAAAGATCCCATTTTGAAAGGGGTCGCCAAAATTCTGGGTCGGGCGCCCGTCACGTTCGTCGGGGGCCACCCTCTTGCGGGGTCCCACAATACTGGCGTTCGATCGGCGCGTCCGGATTTATTTGTAGGTTCGACTTGCGTTTTGGTACCACTTGGCAAAGCTCCCGTTCAAGTGATTGCGTCGCTCTGGAAAACGGTGGGAGCGAAGCCACAAATTTTGCCTGCAGAGCGGCACGATGCGGCTGTTGCGATGACCAGCCATCTACCGCATCTTATTGCGCATGCTCTCGTCAAAAGTCTCTCTGCTCATCCCGACCGGGCGCTGCTCAAGAAATTAGTCGCGGGTTCTTTCCGCGATATGACGCGTGTGGCCTCAGCCGATCCCGATCAATGGCGGGAAATTCTCCGGTCCAATGCCGTTTCCGTCCGACAAGGATTGGTGGATTTTCGCCGGCAACTTGATATCCTGGAAAAAAATCTGACGACCCCTAAATTGCTAAGCCTGTTGAAAGCGTCACACCGCTTCCGTCGTCCGCTATTTCATGGAATCTAAAACGATTCAACCCGCCACGCGTCTGCGCGGTCTGTTGTCGATCCCCGGGGATAAATCGATTTCACACCGCTCGGTTATTCTGGGGGCGCTCTCGAAAATTCCTTGCGAGGTTCAAAATTTTCTTGAAGGAGAAGATTGTCTTTGCACGATCGAAGCCTTTAGACAAATGGGAGTGGCGATCGACCAGCAGGGCAGCCGGTTGCGTCTTGCTGGGAAAGGACTCGACGGTCTTCATGCGCCGCCGGCGGCCATTGATTGCGGCAACTCGGGTACGACGACGAGACTTCTCATGGGGATTCTCACCGGCCAACCTTTCGAAGTCCAGCTGAAGGGTGACGAGTCCTTGTCGCGGCGGCCCATGGAGCGCGTGATGGAGCCGCTCTCGAAGATGGGCGCCGTCTTTATCCCGGGCCCGCAACCCGGTCGACTGCCGCTGCGAATGCGCGGTACGCGCGACGTGCGTCCCATTCACTACAGAAGTCCCGTCGCGAGCGCCCAGATTAAATCCGCCGTTTTACTGGCCGGCTTATACGCAGCCGGCGTCACCGAGGTGAATGAGCCTAGTTTGTCGCGCGATCACACGGAACGCATGCTGGCGGCTGTTGGCGTAGTCGTGGAACGTCGCGGAACGACTGTGCGCGTTCAGGGTGTCGCCTCGATTCGCGCATCGCGTTTTGTCGTGCCCGGGGATTTGTCGAGCGCCGCTTTTTTAATTGCGGCGGGATTGTTGTGCGCCCAGGGAGAGATTGTCGTCAAAGGGGTGGGCGTGAATCCCACAAGGACGGGGTTTCTCGACATGGTGAAGGGCATGGGTGGGATGTTGCGTATCGTCGCACAGCCTGAAGAAGGGGGAGAACCGTTGGCCGACATCAGCGTGCAACAAAGCCGGCTGAAAAGCATGAGCGCAAGAGGCGAACTGATTCCACGGGCGATCGATGAAATTCCGATCGTTGCAGTCCTGGCGACACAAGCACAAGGCGAGACCGTCATTGCGGACGCTGCCGAATTACGGTTGAAGGAATCCGACCGGCTGAGCGCCTTGTGCGAAGAGCTGACGAAGATGGGCGCCAGGCTGTCCGAGCGACCGGATGGGCTTGTCATTCAAGGACCGACGTCATTGACGGGCGCTCGCGTGCACAGTCATGGCGATCACCGCTTGGCTATGTCACTGGCCGTGGCCGCGCTGGTGGCCAAGGGTCCGACGACGATTGAGGACACGGCCTGCGTTGATACCTCGTTCCCGACGTTTTGGTCGCTGCTCGACTCGCTCCGGGTTTCGTCATGACCCACCGTCCTGGAGCAGTCAATCCTTATTTCAATCCCGCTTTTTATGCCATCGGCAAATTGATTTCCGGCACGATGTTCGACGTAATCTGGCGTCGGCGGGTCTTCGGCACCGAGCATATTCCTCCGTCGGGAACGCCCGTCATTTTTGCCGCGAACCATCGATCCTTAGCGGACCCGAACTTGGTGGGCAGCGCAGTCCCCTATCCGATTCATTATTTTGCCAAAGAAGAACTGTTCGACATTCCTCTCGTAGGCTGGTATATTCGCCGCGTCAATTCCTTTCCGGTGAAGAGAGGCGAACATGACATCGGCGCCTTCAAAAATGCATTACGCGTGCTGGCTGCCGGGACGCGCTTTTGCTCTTTCCAGAAGGGGGGCGTCGCCTGGACGAGCGCAAACAATGGATAGCCAAATCCGGTGTGGGCCTGTTGGCCTGCAAGTCGCGGGCACGGGTCGTACCCGTCGGTGTCACGAACTCCGAGGGATTCACGAAGCTAGCGCGAGTGACGGTGCGCTTTGGGCCGGCGCTCTTCCCTCCTTCGGGCGAGGGACGAGAGCAATACCAGGCCTTTAGTTCAGACGTGATGGCTAAGATTAAGGAGCTTTGCACATGAACCGTTCCGTCACGCGGCTATTGATGATCGTTCAAATGTTTTGCCTGTTTGTGCTGATGGTGATGCCGCTCTTGATCCGAATTCTTGGAAGTTTTTGGGGGAAGCTTTTATATGCCGCTGTTGCCCTCCTTTGCGTTGGTTTTTCGATGGCCCTCCGTTACGCCTTGTCGGACTTAAAATAATCAGAACCAATTGAATTAGCGAGGGTTTCCGCTTTATTTTAAAATGCTACACTGCACAGGATTTAGCTGTCGGAAGTCCCCCAGGAGGAATCGGCCATGGTAGAAGATAAACTTTTAATCGACGACATGACTATGACCGATCTTTTGGCCGGCTTACCGGACAAAGTGACTTCCGGAACGGTGGTGCAAGCCCGTGTCCTCGGGAAATCCGCCGAGGGTGTTTTGGTCGACATCGGTCTGAAGATGGAAGGATTGATTCCCAAAGCGGAATTCCCAGATTTCGACAAATCGTTACCGTTTCAAGAAGGCGAAACGATTTCGGTTCTCGTCCGTCATGTCGAAGGTCCCGATGCGCACAGCAAAGTGTCGTGGCGTGCGGCCCGGGAGTTCAGCGCCTGGGACAAATTGATGGTCAATAAACAATCGAATGCGGCCGTGGAGGGAACGATCCAACGCAAAGTAAAGGGTGGCTATGTTGTTGACATTGGGGTGGACGCTTTTCTGCCGGGTTCGCAAGTCGATATCCGTCCTTCTAAAGATGTCGATGCTTGGATTGGCAAAATCGTTTCGGTCGTGATTACCGAAATGGACCGTTCCAAGTCCAACGTGGTTGTATCGCGTCGTAAACTTCTCGAAAAAGATCGACAGTCTCAACGTGAAGTGACACTCGCGGGGCTTTCCGAAGGTCAAGTGCTCGACGGCGTAGTGACGAGCATCACCAACTTTGGCGCGTTTGTGGATATCGGCGGGATCGAAGGCTTGTTGCACATATCGGATATGTCCTGGAATCGCGGCGATCGTCCTGAAAATCTAGTGAAAGTTGGACAATCGTTAAAAATCAAAGTTTTAAAATACGAAGCATCGACGCAACGGATTTCGCTCGGCCTGAAGCAATTGCAAACCCATCCTTGGGAAGGCGTGGCCTTGCGCTTCCCCATCGGCGGCATTGTTAAAGGGCGCATCACGAGTTTAACGACCTTCGGCGCCTTCGTTGAACTCGAGCCCGGCTTGGAAGGGTTGCTGCATGTAAGCGAGTTATCCTGGAAAGATCGCGTGGCCAAGCCTCAGGATGTTCTTAAGGTAGGCGAACCGATCGAAGTCAAGGTGTTGCTGGTCGATGCCGCCAAGGAAAAGATTTCCTTGTCTCTGAAGCGCGTTGGACCGAGCCCTTGGGAAATCGCGAAGATCAACCATCCGCTAGGCAGTCGCTTAAAGGGCCCTGTGACGCACCTGACGCCCTTTGGAGCGTTTGTTATGCTGCCCGAAGGCATCGAAGGCCTAATCCACATTTCCGATCTATCCTGGCACCAGCGCGGGCAACATCCTTCGGACGTTTTGGCCGTAGGCCAAGAGGTCGAGGTCGTCGTCATGGATATGAAAGTGGAAGCGGAAAAAATTGTCCTCTCACTCAAGCATACGCAGCCCGATCCCCTCGCCAGCTTTAAGACCGGCGCCTCCGTTAAAGGGAAAGTCACCAAGGTTGGCGATAGCGGCATAACGCTGGATTTGGGATCGGGTGTGGAAGGTTTTGTACGCAGCGTCGAGTTGTCGGAGGACGCTCAGGAAAACCGCATTATTCCCGGGATGGGCGAAGAGATTGGCGGCAAAGTCGTTCGCGTGGATGCGCGCGACCGGCGCGTGGAAGTTTCCGTTCGACGCTTTGACCGCGACGAAGAGCGTCAAATGCTCAAGCGCTATAGCGGCCGCCACCAGGAACCATTAACCCTTGGCGATGTACTCGTCGATACGGACGCGGAAACTACCGACGAATAAAGGGCCGACCCGATGGCAGAACCCGGCCTCCGCGATCGCCGCGCCATTGTTTGGGATGCCCTACTCAGCTTAAGCGGTGTCGTACTCGTGGGCCTGACCTTTCGCTTGTACCGGTACTACGAACCAGCCCATAGTCGCGCCAGTGTTGTTTCTATCTCTCCGTCTGAATCCAATCACCGAATCTCCGACGCCAAAGCCTATCTTTCCAGCCATCCCGACGATATTCACGCTTGGACGGAACTAGCCATTGGATATTACCAGCAAGGCCCGGATGCGTATGTGGATGGGCTCAATGCCCTGGAGAAGGCCCGGGCGCTTGGCTCGACGGACGAATCTCTCTTTTTTTACGCGGGTGTGATGTACGAAGCCGTCGGATTGCCGGATTACGCCATCAATGAGTTAAAGAAGTATCTTCGGTATTATCCCGATCACTACGAAGCGCTGGTGCGCCTCGCCAATGTTTATTTCCATACGGAGAAATTCGACGAAGCCGACGCGCTCTATCAGCAAGTGATCAAGCAATGGCCACGCGATCCCACCATTTGGTTTAACGATGCTGTCGTGTGCATCAAGAAGGGGCGCGCTGACGATGCACAGAAGGCGCTGCAGCATGTGCAGGAACTGGCCGGGAAGTTGCCCGTGGGGGGACTATTCGAAGAAGGGGAAGTCGCCCGCTTAAAAGGGGATGACGCGACCGCGTTAGCTTTCTATACTCAGGAGCTGCAAATAGAGCCCGATCACGTAGCTTCACTTGAAGCAGCAGAACGGATCCAAAGGCAACGAAAGAACTATAAAGAGGCCAATGAACTCCATAAACGCAGTCAGTTTATAAAGCATTCTAAAACCAATGGGTAAAAAAAATAAACGCACAGGGATGGGGAACAAAAAATTTACGGCAACACCCCCCGCATCCCCCAGCCTTTCGGCCGAACATATCTCGCGCCGGGGTAAAAAGGTCATGGGCGCTGGGGTATTGGCCTTAATAGCAGGTTTCTGGCTTTTGACCTTTACGGACCCCGCGGGACAGAATTGGGCCAGCACGTTGTCCCCATTTCTGTTAATTGCCGGCTATATTGTCATTGGCATCGGAATCACCGTGCGTGATCCCGTACCTCCTCAAGCCTCCCCCTCGTCTTCTTCAACTTAAGGGCTTCCGTTGTCCGGGCCGCGCGCATCATTCTCCTTCCGGTTCGCATTCCTTCGAATAAATAGCTAAATCGTCGCGTTTTATCGACGATAAACCCCCAATAATGCGATTCTAGGGGGGTAATTTTGTAAAACCGGCTCCTAGGTCGTCATCTCATTCTGCTTCTTTCATGGGTTTTCTCGCGGTGCTCTGTATCGTCGCTTGCGCCAGGCCACGCCGGTCCTGCTTCCCGCTAGCCAAGCGCTCTCTAGCCATCGGATATTCTCTTTTGGATAGGGCAAAGGTTGACCTTTCACAGTCTTTTTCAAAATCGACAATTCCCGTAACCCAATCACGGTCCCACCAAAAGTAGACGCAAACCTTGCCGGCAATTGTTGGCAAAAAACGCTTCTCCATGCCGCCATTTGACTGCTAGATTTAGATTGTTAAAGTATTTTTGCCCCGTCGTACTTTTCGCCGTCGCACCGCAACGATTTCGGATACATGAGTAAGGTTGTTTCTGCTCCACGGTGAATTCGCGGTCACTCGTTTATATGTAATATAATATATGTTATCGGAAGTTAATTCTTTAGATTTTAGGGGGTAAAAATTGCGAATTAAGGGTAAGAGACGTTCGGGTAATCGAGGTGACTAGAGAAGGAGCAGAGCGGTTTGAGAACTATCGAATTCAGATTACCCAGCGTTCTGCGAAAACGTCCGGATGTGGGTAGGGAATGAGAATCGAACTCTGGGCAGGCCAACGTTCGATTTCGGCGCCGGCCAGTTTGACGACGAGGGTACATTCGATGGGTTGTTGGTTAGTTGTTAGAACGCTCAAGGGAATCGCCCATTCCAGGACTTTAAGGAATTTGCCAGGGGAGAGCTTTGGAGCGGGGGCTGGGATGTCGCCTTCGGGCATCGCTGTGGTCAATTCGAAGTCTCCACTGGCCGCCACTCGTCCCAGGATATCTATTCGATGAGGCTTTAAGATCGTCAGTTGAAATTCATAGTTCATTAGCGCCTCCGGTGTTTGCCGACCTGCAAAGTCTATCCTGAAATAGGCCTCGGTTAAATCGAAGCCGAAATAGATGGACTGGATCAGATGTTCTACCCGGTGCATCGCCCCCCCCGCCGCCTTTCCCGTGTGATAGACTCCCGCGCTTTGCCATTCGAAATAGCCCGTTACCCGCCCATCGATTTTGGGCGTGATAAAATCACTGGGGGGTTCGATCGCGTCCTTTGCTTTCGCTTTTTTAATCGGAAGATGCAGTTCCTCGGGAATTTTTGCCCCTAAGAGCGTGTACACATTCATCAGATGTTTGCGAAACAGAAAATCGAACGTTTCATCATTTCCTGAGGAATGGTCGTCTCCATACCACCAGCACCAATCGCTGCCTTCTGCGACGTAGATTTCTTCCCACGCCATCGCGATATCTTTTTCGGCTAAGTCGGTCCGCTCGTGAAGGGTTTGTTTGAGGAAGTCACGGGCCTCGCTGAGCAAGTCCCACGCGCGGTTGTCCTCGGCGTGACCGATCCAAATTCGGAAATTCTCGTTAATCCAAGACCCCGCCCAAAGGCGCTCAACCGGCCGAATGGCTTTTCCCACGGTGTCTAAATAATCGCTGCCGCGGACGGTTTGCAGTTCGGGCTCTTCGGAGAGACGCTGGTACAAGGCCCGCAAAAAAGGAAGGCCGTCATCCCGATAATACTCCCAGCAATTTTCCCCATCTAGAATCACCGATACGACGTGTGCACGGGGTTGCGCGCCGTCACGCGTTTTCAGCTGAAGACGGATTGTTTTCAGCTTTTGCACGAAGTGTGCGGCGGCGTCCGATGGATCCCAGGATTGGTAGACAAAACCAATCGCATCGGACAGTTCATGATCACGGAAGAAAAGGGTCAGCGATTTGCCGTTAGCATCAAAGCGGTAAGGTTCGTAAATGTCGAGATGCT
>JBBQYF010000025.1:0-20503 GCA_038208955.1 Elusimicrobiota bacterium | reverse complement strand
TTTCTATCGGCCTACCACGAGTAGTTCAAGCCCGGGTAAGGTTCTTCGCGTTGCGTCGAATTAAACCACATGCTCCACCGCTTGTGCGGGCCCCCGTCAATTCCTTTGAGTTTCAACCTTGCGGCCGTACTCCCCAGGCGGCTCATTTAATGCGTTAGCTACGGCGCGGGAGGGGTCGATACCTTCCACACCTAATGAGCATCGTTTAGGGCTAGGACTACCAGGGTATCTAATCCTGTTTGCTCCCCTAGCTTTCGCAGATCAGCGTCAGTGATGGCCCAGAAACCTGCTTTCGCCATAGGTATTCCTCCCGATATCTACGCATTTCACCGCTACACCGGGAATTCCAGTTTCCTCTGCCACACTCCAGCCTGACAGTTTCCTTTGGCCTCTCCCAGTTAAGCCGGGAGCTTTCACAAAAGACTTATCAAACCGCCTACCTGCGCTTTACGCCTAGTGATTCCGAGTAACGCTTGCCACCTACGTATTACCGCGGCTGCTGGCACGTAGTTAGCCGTGGCTTATTCAAAGGGTACTGTCATTCCGGGCTATTCACCCGTTCATTCATCCCCTCTAAAAGGAGTTTACAACCCGAAGGCCTTCGTCCTCCACGCGGCGTCGCTGGATCAGGGTTGCCCCCATTGTCCAAAATTCCCCACTGCTGCCTCCCGTAGGAGTCTGGCCCGTGTCTCAGTGCCAGTGTGGCCGATCACCCTTTCAGGCCGGCTACCCGTCAAAGCCTTGGTGAGCCATTACCTCACCAACTAGCTGATAGGATTCAGGCTCCTCTTCTAGCGCCCCTTGCGGAGCTTTGACCTCTGAGATATGCACCTCTGTGGTCTTATGGGACATTAGCCCGCCTTTCGGCAGGTTGTTTCCCTCTTGAAGGTAGATTGCCTAAATATTACTCACCCGTCTGCCGCTATACTTGACGATACGCTGTCAAGTACCGCTCGACTTGCATGTGTTAAGCACGCCGCCAGCGATCACTCTGAGCCAGGATCAAACTCTCCATTAAATCTTTGTCGAAAAAAGTGAACTCCACTTTAGTCAACTATATTGTAATAGAGGTTTGCTGAATGGCTCTACTCCCCTCAAACATCTGAAGGGTTTCTACAACTCCAAAGTTCATTTCATTGGCCCTTGGTTGCCCCGTAAACATAGATTTTGGCGGCAAAAATTCTGCACACCGGCCTCCATGCTGGGGCGTTTATCGACTTGCGCTCTATATAGACTTCTGTCAAAGAACAAACCGCCCAAACGCAACGGGAGAGTTTCCCCTTACGAGGCGTGCTGAATAGTATAAAGAACAGCGCAAACATGTCAACATTTTTCTTACAGACGGTAAAGGGAGTAATTTCCGCGAATTTTCGAAAGGCTTTTACTAAAAGTTGCGCTGGTTTCTGCTCATTGCTTCACGGTTGTAAAACCCAAAAGTTCGCGGTGGTAATCGTTCTTACGGTCTGCGGATGATGCCTGCAACAGTCCGTCAACAATTTCACGGCAGGGATATCGCTTGCGAACTCGCGAGGAGAGATGCCAATCTCGAACAACACCAAACTTTATTGACGACAAAAAACTAAATTCTGACGTTCTTGATGCTTCGGCTCAAACATGCCGCGGTGGACCGCCGGAATGACGGCGGACGGCTTCGCTGACTTTTAAGCGAACGAGCGCGCGTCTCAGAGATGCTTCAATAGCGGCCAAGTCGACGTCGGGCGGACGGGATTGCAGAACTTCACGCGCTTTTTCCGCGGCCTGACGGGCACGCTCGACGTCGATTTCTTGAGCCATTTCTGCTGTCTCGGCAAAAATTGTTACGCGGCTATGCGGCCGCACTTGCACGAAGCCTCCCGAAACGGCGATGCGCTGCTCACTGGCGCCAGTACGGATGCGAATTTCGCCGGGCTGCAGCTCCGCCAGCAGGGCGATATGTTCCGGTAAAATACCCAGTTCTCCATCGACAGCCGGTACAACGACAAAATCGGCTGGCTCAGCCAAGAGTGGTTTTTCCGGTGTAACGATTTCAATGGCCAGCGACATCGTTGACTCCTTGGCCTAGGCTCCGACCGCCTGAAGTTTCTTGGCCTTTTCAATAGCCTCGTCGACACTGCCCACCATGTAAAAGGCCTGCTCCGGCAAGCTATCGTGCTTACCGTCGAGAATTTCCTGAAAACTGCGGATGGTGTCCTGAAGTTTTACGTAACGACCCGGCTGTCCCGTAAATGTTTCCGCCACAAAAAAAGGCTGAGAGAGAAATTTTTGAATCTTGCGCGCGCGAGCGACCAGTAGTTTATCGTCCTCGGACAGTTCATCGATTCCAAGAATCGCAATAATATCCTGCATGTCTTTATAACGTTGCAGAATCTTTTGTACCGCTCGAGCGGTCTGGTAATGTTCATCACCGACGATTTTCGGATCAAGAATCCGTGATGTAGACTCCAGCGGATCGACCGCTGGATAAATTCCTAGCTCAGCAATCGACCGCGACAAAACCGTTGTCGCATCGAGATGCTGAAAGGTGGTGGCCACTCCAGGGTCGGTTAAGTCGTCGGCCGGCACGTAGACCGCTTGGATTGATGTGATCGATCCCTTTTTGGTCGACGTAATACGTTCCTGCAGCGATCCCACCTCGGTCGCCAGCGTCGGTTGATACCCCACGGCGGAGGGCATGCGGCCGAGCAAGGCCGAGACTTCCGCGCCCGCGAGCACAAACCGAAAAACGTTATCGATAAAAAGGAGCGTATCCGCCCCTTCCTCATCGCGAAAAGGGTCTGCCTGGGTCAGTGCGGTCCGTCCGACCCTGGCGCGCGCGCCCGGCGGTTCGGTCATTTGGCCAAACACCAAATCGGTTTACGATAGCACGGGTGAGCCATCGGATAGTTTGGATTCCTGCATTTCTCGCCAAAGATCATTGCCTTCACGGCTACGTTCTCCGACGCCGCCGAACACGGACACGCCGCCATGCTGCTTCGCCACGTTGTTAATGAGCTCGAGAATAATCACCGTTTTGCCGACACCCGCTCCCCCGAAGAGACCGACTTTGCCGCCTTTTTGATACGGCTCGAGCAGATCGATAACTTTTATTCCCGTCTCAAAAATATTCGGCTTGGTTTCCTGGTCGGTGAACGAAGGCGGCGCGCGGTGAATCGGCAGACGCGTTTTGGCCTCGATCGGACCGCGTTCATCTTTTGGTTCACCCAGAACATTCATCAATCGCCCCAGGCAGGCACGGCCGACAGGCACCATTAAGGGAGCGCCGGTATCCCGCGCTTCCATGCCGCGTTGCAACCCCTCCGTCGGCCCCAAGGCGATTGCGCGCACTTGATTGTCGCCAAGATGGGACGCCACTTCGACGGTTAACATGCCGCCGTCTCCCGGTTTGTCTTTAAGCGGCAAGAGCGGGATTTGAATAGCGTTATAAATGGCGGGCAATTGCCCCACGGTAAATTCGAGGTCCACGACGGGACCGATGACTTGCGTAATTTTTCCACTATTCATAATTTCTCCTCGCTACCATTAAGCACCTAAAGGTCCTTTGTAATTCTCGCGCATAATGCGGCGCAGTTTGATCAGCGACTGGATACCCATTCGCTGAAATTTTATTCCGTATTGGCAAGGCGACGCGGTCCCGCTCCGGTAAGCGATAACCCCCTCTGCCGAAAATCCTAGACTGGAAAGTTTCACTTGCACGGGACTGCCCTCCGGCCACACGACCGGCAGCGACAATTGCAGACCACCCATGCTCAAGTTCACCGTCGTGCCTTCGCATTTCATTTCAAAAACTTCGCTGGCGAGCTGGCACACAATGCGGCATGGGATGCGCTGAAAAACGCGCCGGTCGCGCCCGAGCAATCCTTCCGCAGGGACCCAATCCTCTCGCGACTGTCGATGCGCGCGAAATAAATCAAACCAGTCTCGCAGCACGTCAAGGCCGCGCGATGCGGGTCATCCCCAATTTCATTTCAGTGCTTCCGCGCCGCTGACCACTTCCAAAATTTCCTTAGTAATCGCCGCCTGGCGCGTACGGTTCATGGTTAATGTCAGGGAATTGATGAGCTCGGCGGCATTGCGGCTGGCATTTTCCATCGACGCCATTTTGGCCCCAAGCTCCGCTGCCGCCGATTCGAGTAGAATCCGGTAAAGCTGGGCTTTAAGCACGCGCGTGACCAAACTATGAATTAACGATTGTGCCGACGGTTCATAAATATAATCTACCTTCTCGATCTTATCGTCTGGTGCCGTCGGAGCCATGGGCAGCAATTGTTTGACGATGACACGCTGCTGAATGACCGACTTAAATTCATTATAAAGGACGTCCACCGCGCTGTAGGGTTGTGCTTCATAAGCCGACACTATATCGGAGACAATGACTTCAGCTTGGGCAAAAGAAATCCGATTAAACAAATTGAGATATTCCTTAAGGACCACAACACCGACGCGCCTAAAATAATCCCGACCTTTTCGCCCCACCACGAATAGATCAACGTTCGACGATCCATAGCGCTGAATGTAGCGCAACGCTTCCCTAATCAAATTGGAATTAAATGCACCGCACAAGCCTTTGTCGGAGGTAACAAGTAGGAGCGCACGACGTGGCCCCGATCGCGGCAGGAGCAATGGATGCGGATTATCCAACCCAATACTCCGCGCTACATCGTTCATCATCTCTTCGATACGCTGAGCAAATGGTCGCGCGGCCAAAATCCTGGCCTGAGCCCGTCGCAGGCGCGCGGCGGCGACCATTTTCATGGCTTTGGTAATCTGCTGAGTCGACTTGACGGATTTAATTTTCCGCCGAATTTCGCGTAATGAGGCCATAATTTATTTCCGGGCGGAGGCTACCACTGACTTCAATAACCCGATCCCCGAGCATCTATTTCTTGACCGGTTAGATCTTAAACGTCTCCTTGAATTCTTTAATACCCGCTTCCAATTGAGGTTTCAACGCATCGTCAATCGTCTTCTTTTCCCGAATTGTTTTCAAGAGTTCGGGATGGCGACGATCGAGGAACGCTAGAAAATCCGTTTCGAACCGACGGACGGCTTCAACGGGTACGTCATCGATAAAACCATTGGCTCCTGCGTAAAGAATTGCCACTTGCTTCTCTACGGGCATGGGCACGTACTGACCTTGTTTTAAGAGTTCAACCATACGCTGTCCACGAGCCAGCTGGGCCTGCGACGATTTATCCAAATCGCTGCCAAACTGCGCGAAGGCGGCAAGTTCGTTGTACTGAGCCAAGTCCAAACGCAACCGGCCGGCCACCTGGCGCATCGCTTTAATTTGGGCACTTCCACCAACGCGAGAAACCGAGAGGCCCACGTTCACGGCGGGACGTACGCCGGCATAGAACAGGTTGCTTTCCAAGTAAATCTGGCCGTCGGTAATCGATATGACGTTGGTCGGAATGTAGGCGGAAACATCGTTGGCCTGAGTTTCGATGATCGGCAAAGCCGTCAACGAACCAAATCCGTTTTTCTCAGACAGTTTGCAGGCCCGTTCGAGAAGCCGGGAATGAAGATAAAATACGTCTCCCGGATAGGCTTCGCGGCCCGGCGGGCGGCGCAAGAGCAACGATAGCTGCCGGTACGCCTGCGCATGTTTCGATAAGTCGTCATAGACGCACAACACGTGTTTCCCATTCCACATGAATTCTTCGCCGATGGCGCAACCCGAGTAAGGAGCCAGAAATTGCAGGGGAGCGGGATCCGACGCCGTCGCGCAGACGACGATCGAATACTCCATGGCTCCGTTGTCGGTCAGGCGTTGCACCACTTGAGCGACGTTCGATTGTTTCTGGCCAATGGCAATATAAATGCAGATCGGCCGGGTGGCCGCAGGCTCATTTTTCTGATTCAAAATGGTGTCGATCGCAACCGCTGTCTTTCCCGTTTGCCGATCGCCAATAATAAGTTCACGCTGGCCGCGGCCGATGGGAATCATCGAGTCTATCGCTTTAATGCCGGTCTGCAGGGGCTCTTTAACCGGGAAGCGGTCGACGATGCCCGGTGCCATCGCCTCGACGAGACGCGCCTTGCTGGTTTTGATCGGACCTTTACCATCGATCGGTTGCCCCAAGGGATTGACTACGCGGCCGATCATTGCCTCTCCGACCGGCACTTCCATTACTTTACCCGTGCGTTTAACGGGATCGCCTTCCTTAACTAATCGATCATCTCCCATGAGTACAACACCGACGGTATCGGCTTCAAGGTTCATGACCATTCCATAAACGCCATTGGGTAACTCCAGCAATTCACCGGAGAGCGCTTGCTTGAGTCCGTACACGCGAGCGATGCCGTCACCCGTTTGAAGCACATAGCCGACTTCGGAAAGCTCAAGCTTGCCTTCAAATCCTTCCAATTGTTTTTGGATGACAGCGGTAATTTCGTCCGACTTAATCGCCATGAAAATGTCTCCTTTAAACTCTCGCCTCGTCTATAGGCCCTAACTGGTCAGCTGTCTCGCGAGCAGGCCCAGCTGTCCCTTCAAACTTTCGTCCAGCACGTAATCCGCGGTCTGTACAACAAGCCCCCCAATCAGTGTGGGATCAACTTGCACGTCCATTCGCACGACCGATCCGAGCCGTCGCTCGAGCGCCGCCTTCAGTTGCTTTTGCGTCACTTCCGACATCGGCATGGCGGTACGCACGTGTACGGGCTCTACTTTTTGCAGCTCGTCCACTGCCGCCTGAAACTCTTCGGTGATCAAGGAGAGCAACCCAAACCGATGTTTCTCGACAAGCAGAATCAGAAAGCGTTCGAGTAACGGACTTGCGAATTCGCCCAACGCCGTTCGAATCAACTGTTCTTTCTCAGGCAACCCAATAAAAGGATGCGTGAGGATATCCGTCAATTTACCTTGCGTCCTGAGCAGCCTGAGCATTTCCGTCAACCCCTGCTGGCAGGCTTTCAGTTGGTCTTTCGCTTTGCCTTCGGCGAAAAGAGCCATCGCGTATTTTCCCGCTGCCACGCTGTCGCGCATTAGTTGGTCCCGGCATCCTTCTCGATGTCGCTTAAAAAACGCTGAACAAGCACATCTTGCTCTTTGGCGTTCATCGAATGTTTCAGAAGCTTTTCAGCCACGCGCACCGAAATTGCCGCCGTTTCCTGCCGTAGTTCGCGAAGCAGTCTTTCTTTTTCTTCTTCTAATTGGCGCCGGCTTTGTTCGGCCAACCGACTCGCGTCCGCTTCGGCTTCTTTGAGAAGCTGCTCACGCAACTTCTGCGCATCGGCTTTCGCTTGCGTCAGCATCTGCTGAGCTTTTTCATTGCCTTGCTCCAACGCCTGTTGATATTGCCGCTTAAGTTCCTCGGCCGTTTGCCGTGCCATATTGGCATCATCAATGGCGCGGCGAATACCAATTTCGCGATCCTGCAGCGTCTTAATCATCGGCTTCCAAGCAAACTTACCTAGCACAACGACCAATATGAGAAAGGTCGTGATCGTCCAAACAACCAAGCCGATATCGGGATTAAGAAGATTGTCCACGGCGGCTCCTTTAGCGAGAGGCTTCGGCGGCGGCCGGGCTGTGTCCCGCGTTACGGGCGAAACCGCTGAGTGTGTTGGCCGCTAGAAAACAAATGACGATGGCAAACAAACCAAGTCCTTCGATCAAGGCGGCGGCGATCAACATGGTTGTCGTTAACTTGCCGGCCATTTCCGGCTGACGCGCCGAGCCCTCTAAGGCAGCCGCCGCCAGTTTACCGATACCCAAGCCTGCTCCTAAAACCGCTAAACCTGCGCCAATCCCCGCTCCGATATAACCCCAACCGATAAACGACAATTCCATGAAGTGTCTCCTTTAATGAATTATTAATCAATGCTGCGGATTGACCGCCGCACCCACAAAAAGCGCCGTCAACAACGTAAAAACATAGGCCTGTAAACAGCAGACAAATACTTCCAGAAGGCTAATGGCCACGGCTCCGGCGATGGAAATTGGCGCTACCCAAAGGCTGTTGAAAATAAAAATGAGGCACAGAATGACGATGATCAACATATGTCCGGCGATCATATTCGCGAATAGCCGGATACACAAGGCCAACGCCTTGGTAATCAGGCCGAGCGCTTCGATGGCAAAAATGAACGGGACTAACCAGAAGGGCAACCCATGCGGAACGAGCGATTGCACGTAGTGGACGGGTCCCTGTTCCCAAATTCCCGAGATATTGATCAACAGAAAGGTGAGCAAGGCCATCGCGCCGGTCACCGTTATATTCGATGTCGGCGTCATCGCGAATGGAATGAGACCAATTAAATTACAGAGCAATATAAAGAAGAACAGCGTCAGAAAATACGGCAAATATTTGTCGCCGCGGATACCCAAATTGGGACGGACGACCTCGTCGCGAAAATAGATGATGACCATCTCAAAGAAATTCGCCAGTCCCGTGCTGACAGTGCCGGATTGTGCGCGGGCGACAAACACCGCGATCAGTAATAGGAGAGCAGCCGTTAAGATCATCACCACATGAATGGTTAAATAAATTCGCAGCGGCCCAATTGAAAAAAGGTAAGCCAAGCGTCGGTCGAGCAAGTGATGAGCGAGAATATGATCGATATCCATTATGCCTTCGGGTCGTCTTTAAATTCTCTCAATAAGTTGTAAAATCCGGCCGCCATTCCCAGTATGGCACCCACCAGAACTCCCCAAGGCTCACTTTGCCACTGCCGATCAACCCATAGACCGCCAAAAACGCCCAGTAGGAGCGCGATAGCGAAGTTCGTTCCTGCAAACACATGCCGCCAACCAGATTGAGGGGTCATGAATGGTCCGGGTGCTAGGGGAGACGTAAAATACTATCAAACCCGTCACCGAGGGTCAAACGAGGTGGCGGCGCAGAAGGCGTCCGCTTTCTTGCACGGGCACTCCATTTTTCTCTTGCTTCTAGGTCCCATCCGATTATCCTAAAGAACCCAATGGCCGCTCGCGAATTTGATCATTTTCCTTGGATCGCACCCTGGCATGCCATTAGCCCGGCTGGAAAAGAAGCGTATGAACAAGAACTTTATTCAGAGCTGTCGGCCGAGCATCCTCTGCATGGTATGCAGGTCACTGCCGTCGGTCGAACCTTTCGCGATGATGACGTGCTCTTTGTATTGCATGGAACTCCTTGCCGCTTAGCGGTCGTCCACCTGACGTTTACGGGAACCGTCGAGAGTAATCCGCGTTGGCCTACGGTTCAGTTCTTCAATGATATTGAGGATTGGGTAGCGATGGGGATGATGGCCGACGCCGCCCGATACGAACGTAATCGACGGTCCGAAGCCGCTTAACTCCTAGAAAACGTAAGCCAGTACGCCTGTCGGAACAATCGCCCGGATGGATGAAACATTGGATCCAAGAACTTCGTGATACCGCACATCGACCCCCATCGTTAAGTCCGGCAATACACGCACATTAACGCCGCCGCCGGCGTTATAACCGATGGAATCGTCGGTAATATTTAAAGCATTGGTGTCTCCCACCGCGCCCAAGAGATTGTTTGTTTCAATTTTGACGTCTAATTTTTGAGTCGTGCTGTACCAGCCCATGCCGGCTTGCAGGAATATCTTGACGGCACCAATGTCTTGCGAAACTCGTAGTTCAGGAGTGAGGTGCATGGTATAGGACCGATATTCGATTTTAAATAATGGATTGATTCCATCCAACGTTGTCGTCGCGAAATATCCCCCATCGACGATCGTGTCGGCTTTTTCGATCGCCAGTCCCCACTCGAGACCGAGCGCGAGATGATTGGACAACGGACCGAACCCTTCGACCTCGACCTCCGATGTCGAATCTAATTTACCGCGAACGGTCGTCTGGCTCGGGGTGGACGGCACAAAGATATAGCCGTTATCAAAGTAATAATAATGGGGGATTTTATCGATAACAAGAGTCGTATTTTGCGTGCCAAGTGGAATCCACTCTCCAAAACGCATGCCGAATTCCCAGCCGGGATGGCGGACAATAAACCCTTCATCGGTGGCTTCGAGCGTCATATCGTTGTTCCGACGTGCTTCGTCACGCATCTGGCGAGAGGACCGAGAAATATCATCGGTGGTGGCTGCTTCCTCCGGTGCAGGAACTTGCAGGTCGCGTGTTTCTAACAGGCGTCCCGGAATCGGCTGGTCAACGGCGGATCGGGTGGCTCTCATTTGACCTGGCGGCAACTGCAGGTCTTTAGCGCCGCTATCCGTCGACGGCGGCTGCCGGTCCAATTCTTGACGCGTATCGTCAAAATCTTTTGGACTGACTTCAAGGGCATGGGAGACGTTCTGCGTCGTCGCCGGATCGTGATCCAAATCGCGGCGCGTTTTTTCCATGTCGCCCGCCGGAATGTTTAAGTCGGTTTCATCGAGATTTGTTTTGGGCGGGTTGCTGTCAAGCTCATGGCGAGTGGCATCCATATCGCTCGTCGGTAGATTCAAATCACGAGAATTATCGAGATCCGCCGCTCTCGCGGCGGCGCGACTGGGCAGCCCAATACCGAGCAACATAGCGCTAACCACGC
Organism: Elusimicrobiota bacterium; assembly: GCA_038208955.1. Classification (GTDB taxonomy): domain Bacteria; phylum Elusimicrobiota; class Elusimicrobia; order 2-01-FULL-59-12; family 2-01-FULL-59-12; genus JBBQYF01. The sequence continues at coordinate 10,001 of JBBQYF010000025.1, read as the reverse complement.
AGGAAGAAAACCATAATTTCATCGGGTTTCTTCCCATAGGGTATAAACCTTACAACGTGAACGCAAAGTGGCTGATCATGATGGCGAAAAGCGGCTTAAACCGGTCCCACTGTTCTTCCGGCGCCATGCATTGCACGAGAAAATAACCATCCGACGCTTCGACGTAATATTGAACCATTTTGAGCCCCGGAGCCTTTTTAGATGAACCGATAATTTTAAGCGCCCGCGCTCCACCAAAACGCGCCGGGCTGCGGAGCCATCCGGCCGGCTTTCCTTCTTTCTTAAATTGTTGGTTAGCCGCCTCTTCGATGCTCATTTGTTTATCGCTTTTCAGGATACCCAATGCGCCGTGCCCACCCGCGGGTTGGTCGGGCGAAGCGAAACCCACGGCTTTATCCGCCGCGCGAACAGTCCAATCGGATGGGATTTTAAGCTGAAAGTGCAACGTATCGCTTTGATAGGGCACCCAGGAGGTCGCCCTAGCGGGGGCCGTGGAGTCAGGCATCGCGGAAAGGTCGGCTTGTCCATAGACGGCTGCGAACATGAGTGCGGTGCAAAGTATAAACTGTTTACCCATCATGCGGGTCCTCCGTCTTTAGAATATAGGCACTCCAGAGCATGGTACGAAATCGTAGCGATTTCAAGGCCTATAAGGACTCGCACACGTTTGCAGCCGAAGAACTCCCTTCAGGGGAGTCCATTCGCTTCGTCCATCGGCGCTGATACGCACTTCAAAATCCGCCGCGGCCGTGGCCGCGCAGACCGACGGTGTTTGAAAGGCGGGAACGGAGTGTGGTTCGGGCGACTTTGCGGGGTTCCATTGAAAATAGAATTTTCCCGAATCCAATAAGACGGTTCGGCTCGATTTTTTTGATCTCAGGACGCGCATGATGCCAGGCCCTTCGAGACTCGCCTGGTATCCCCCGGCAATTTCGCACCATGCGGCGCTACCAATCCCTGCCGCGAATGTTTCGCTGACTCCGAGCTCGTCACTGACCCCTGCCCTGCGAAACGCGCCATCGGCCCGGCGAATGGTCGCGTTACCTTTTACCGCTCTCACACGGCCCCAATGTCCCGTCATCAACGCTCGGTGCTCGTCGGCTTGAATAACTCGCGCCCACCAAGCTTTAGCGGGGACGCTTTGGTCGGCCGTCACTTCCACATCTCCCGATTGGAGAACAACATGCGTGGTATGCAGCGGATCGACCTGAATTGAAAATGCCGTCGTACCGTCGACGCGGGGATCAATGACCGACAGACCGGGCGCTTCGCAGCGTAAACGTCCCACGACCCCGGCAATCGCGGTGGGTTCGCGTTCAAGGGATAAAGAGCCGGACACGAGTACCCATAACCATTCGGCTTCGCTATAGGATTGAAACGTTAGTGACGTCCCCGTCCCAACATTCAAACGCGTACCCCCATCACTGACGAGCAATACGCGGCCGCCCGAGGTTGTGTCCAGGCGTTCGCCTTCCAATAGCGCCATCTGTAGCGTGAACGGGACACAATTTTTGGAAGTCGTGCATATGGACGCCGCCCCATCGATCCGAACCGGCACGGCGATCGCTGTCGCCTGAACCACTCTGTTTAGCCGGGCAACCCGAATCTTCGCTCGTGCAAGCGAATCTTGCGCGGCGCTTTGCGAGTCTTGCAGCTTCAACCGCGCCGGCGCTTGCGGAGACGAGACATAGCCAGCTTTGACGTCTTCAAGGTCGTCGACATGCCTCTGGAAAATGTCGACGTCCCGTTGCGCCGCGAGCAATTCTTCGCCCATGCCTTGACGATAAGCTCGGATGATCTCAGCCGGGCTTTGCTGTCTAGAGTCTGCTCCATCGGCGGCCGGAAGAATCGAGACAACTCCAACAACGATTGTGGCGCCGAAGACAGTCCAAGGGCGTGGCATACAACAAGTATTGGTTCTGCGGAGAACGATTTCAAGCGCGATCCACCCGGAGGGACGATATTCGGGGCATGACCGCGACCTGAGAATTGTTGAGAAGTCCAGCCCGAGTCCGGCGGTCTAAGGGCAATTATGCCGTTTGCTCATTTTTTTCGCCGGGACTTCCGTGCGCCCGTTTACCAAAGTACGTCCAAGACGAGCCGCATCTCTTCGGTCTGCGCTTGACCGTTTAATTGTTCGACTTCTTCTTTACTGACCTAGGCAAACGCCCAGTTTCCTGACGGGTCAGATAATTCGTGGTATGGAGGGTAGGAAGCATTTAGGGAACATTACATCCAAGTGGATACCCTTAATTAATGCAAGAAAGCGGATAGTGAAAAAGTGCTGTGACAGAGCCGTTGAGCAACCTCCCGCAGGGGCAACAAAATAAGGTTCCGATGGCTTGGAATAGGGTGTCCCGCACGCTCCCTACTAAATGGAGACCACATGTTGATAAACTCGTCCCCAAAATGTAATCGCTAGAATCAAAAGGCAATACCAGGCGATCGCGGCTAGCAGTATCCTTTTGAGACCAGATAACCAGCCGGTGAACCCTATGACAAAAATGCTAATTAGAATATTGACAAGAACCATCGATGCTGGGAATCGCGTCGCATACAAGAATAGTGGCGCGATGGGGTGCATTAAAGACCAGACATAGTAACTAACATCGTTCAATAACTCCTCCAATATCGCTTGCCGAAACAGCAACAGCCATCGTTGCGTAGCCTGTGCAGTTATCGCGCTTGAGCACCGTGCAAAACAGCCAAAATGGTTAAGGTGTCTTTTTGGACTTGGTAAGGAATAATATAAGGCGTATTCGAGATAATCCACTCCCGTGTACCTGCTTTTCGTCCAGGACGCCCTTTATGCGGATGAAAAGCTAACTCATCGGATGCGTTGACTATTCTCGCGGCCAATCGGCGAGCGGCCTCAGGCTTATCGCGCTCCCCATAAGACCGGATCTCGATCAAGTGCTGAAGTGCTTTTTGCGTCCAGACTACTCGCACTTAGGTGGCGCTTGTTCGTTATCCGTACCCCATGAATTGATCCAACCTTTTATATCTTCGTGCGGAAGCACCCGCCCAGCGTTAGCATCATTAATACCCGTTTCTATCTCGGCTAATTGCCATTGTTGCTGTTCGACGTAGGACGCCACCGCATCTGCCGCCAGCCAGGAACGTGTCCGGTGGGTCGCTTTAGCTAGCTTGTCTAAACGACGTTTGACATCAACAGGGACACGGATCGTAAATGTCGTGCTATCCAACGCGGGGTGTGTTCTCATGTATACATAATAACACGGCATTGGGCCATAAAACAAGGTGAACTTCTAATTTTCCGGCATTCGCAGCCTGGTGAGCATACGGCATAATCACACTAAGAGGGTTCTGCTGTTCGCAATCCCGGGCGGACGATAACCTCCTGTCGACCTTTGTCCATCGAAGCCCAGAAGCTAACGCGGTCCGGACGGGGATTCGGCGATGTGTAAGGGAGGAGCCAACTGGCCTCATAACAATAATGGACAAACCGAGAAACCTCCTCAGCATTCATACCGGCCCGCCCCGATTGGCGACCCATTTCCTGCTCTTGCCCCAGACGCTCGCTGGCGACTTGATCGGTGGGCAACGGATCAAAGGCCCACAAACCATCTAGCCGGTCAAAAACGGGCTGGTAATTCCCTAGGGCCACTGCAACGGAGCGCTTCAGACCGGGCGGCAGGTCGCTAGGATTTGCAGGGCCAGCCGCTCCGACAAACCAGCCTTCGAGCAAGAGAATTCCAATTTTGCCGGTGAAGGTGAGAGGAATTGGCGCGCGATCGTCTGCTTGCTTGTCGAACAGCATTAAGGCAAAAGTGGAGTCCGCGGTGCTGCGTTCAAAAGCTTCTATATCCTTTGTGAGCTGATGAATATCATGGGTGCCCGCCGGACCGCGATTCGAGATGCCCAGTGGCGCATACCCGCGCGCTAAAAAGTCAGGGGCATTACGTTCGGCTTTGGGGAGGTAATAGTCATCGAGGGAGCGAACGATTGATTGACCCTCGCCGGGTGACAGCGCTTCGTTCAAGTGTTGAGCGACAATCTTGCAGAACGTGCTTTTACCACGGCCAATGCTCCCAGTGACGCCAACCACATAGAGAGACTCGCGGCGCGTTCGGCGTTTTTGTTCCAAAATCCCGCGCGCGAACCAAAGACAAGCCTCGCCGTAGAGCATTTAGCAATGACGCGCTTCGTGGTACACGAATTCCCGCTGAACAACTTCCGGAGTCCATTGATCGATGGGAAATTGCGTCATGAATTGACCATAACGGTCGATCAAATATACACCCGAAGCCATCTCTGGCGGCGCCTGCGTGATGATCAATACCTCGGCCTGAAGCCAAACCCATTGTTTCTGCTCTTGGCTGATAACGGCACGCCAACATGCACGGGATTTATCGGATGCGTTCGGATCGACCAGGAGGATGAGGTTGGTTTTCTGTCGAAAATCCCAGAGGCGATGGGACTTGCCGGTCTCGTCGACAAGGGTCCAATTCGGAACGAGCTTGCCCTTTTCGAGCATTACAATTTCTGAAAAATGATCCCGGCGCCCAAGACATTCTTCGAATGGTCGGCGATTAAAATCGTGCTGTAGCCGATCCGCTGCTCATGCCCAGCAATTCGCGCTAGCAGTTCCTGGCGGGAGACCGTCACTTTCGATTGAAATGTTTTTCGCAGGATATCCATAATCTGTGGATGTTCTTTGAGCGCGGTGGCGGCGGGCAACCCTCGGGCGGCTTCCGGACCGAGATGCAGTAACACCGTCGAGGCGGGATTGAGAATCGTCAGCCGTTCTTGTTCATCCATCGCCATCAACCCGCCTGAAAGACTTTGCAACAAGCTCTCCAAAAGCACTTCTTTTTGCAAGACTTCGGCCAGCAAAAGAAGATTTTGATAGGCCACCGCCGCCTGGCGTCCTAAAAGGACCATGAACTCCTGATCGGGCGGACCGAAGGGTCCGGTTTTGCGATTAAAGATTTCCAAAACGCCGTAATGCTTCTTATTGGAAAAAATTGGGACGCAAAGAATAGATTTTGTTTTGAAGCCCGTCACAACATCCGTTTGATTATTGAAGCGGTGATCCTGCCGGACGTCGTTCACCAGAGCGGGCTGGTAGTACTGGGCGACCCAACCACTGATGCCGGTCCCGACGCGAAAGGGCGTTTGAGCCAAACGCTCCATCGGAATGCCGTAAGTCGCCCCGACATGAAGCTCCTTTTCATCGGCGGACAAGTTGAAATAGGTTCCGGCTTCGGCTTGCAACGATTTGCAGGCCTCTTCGAGAACAAATTGCCACAAATTTTTGGGTTCGTAAATAAAATGGATTTTATTGAGGATTTCGAAGAGTGCGTTCAGATGGAAGGTTCCCAGCATAGCACTAAAATTGTATCACTATTCGACGCGGGAGCAATTAGCGCGGGCTAATGGACTCGGATAAAACCGGCATTAGGGATTTCGTGCTTCCCCCCGGTCCCATCGGCGCTCAACACATAGAGGGGATCCTGACCGACGACGAGGGTTGTGTCTTCTACAGCACTCGCGCGCGGCAGCCAATCGTCGGCGTCCAGTTCCTGCAGCCGCCCGCCCCAGACATCCGTGACCACCAAGACTGGACGATCGTTATCCGACGGTTTGAAGGATTCCCGAAAATAAAAAAATTGATGTCCCGGAAAGACACCCAATTCGCGCTGTGAAGCGCAACGTTCTTTGCGTCCGGCTTTCTCGGGCGCACAAAAGGAATAAAACCCCCCCTTGCGGCGATTCCAAATTTTGAACACGTCGCATTTCTTGGATTGGCTTGCCGTCTTCAAGATTATTTGCTCCGGGTCATCGGTGTAAACCGCTTCCATGACTGGCTCCTCCAGCAACGGCGTGCTGCTATCCGTGTCGACGCGGTACTCGGCCAGCCGAGTGGGCAAGGACCCGGGGATCTGCAAATACAGGAGCCTTTGGCCGTCGGCCGACCAATCAGGCGAATACCCCTGGCCCAGCGTCACGGTCTCCCCCTGTTGCCACTCTTGGATAGCCAATGTCGGCCAGGTGTCCGGACCCATAATTTGAAGCGCAAAACGCTGGCCATCGGGCGAAAGCAGGAATCGGAAAGGCCCGACCGGCGTTTCGTAAACGGCTCTTTCCTCGCCATCCGGCCAGGACTTCACGTAGATCCGGAAAATATCTTTTGCAGAGTGGCGGGCGGAAAAAAATACCAGCCCGCGATCTCGGTCCCAGCAAAAATCGATGAATTGTTGGTAAGACTCACGCAGCGTGACTCTCTCCAGTCGATGGGTTTCGAGATTATAAAAAGCCGGCCGAACCGTCGTACTGGAAAGATCTTCAACGAAGAAACCCGGAGGGAAGGGCGGTGCGGTCGCGGCGGCACTCCCGCCGACCGCGAACAGGACCCAAACCCATAACGTTTGGCGAACGGCCTTCGCCATCGCTATTGGGGAGTGACGATCTGAATATCGCTCGTGGAATCCTCGGTTGAATGCGCCCGTGGGACGACTCTATGGATGTCGCCTTCGGTTTCCGTTCGCTCCCCATGGATCATGCGGTTTGCAAAGTTCTCGGATAGGGGGCGGCCTAAAAGAAGCGAATCACTCATCCGCTGTGCCGCGGCCGAGGGCTTGCGGACCAGGCTGTGCGGCGATGCGTTTTCCGCGCTGCGAACGCCGGCGTGGACCATTTTTTCCGGCGGCAGTGCCTCACCCAACAAGGATGCGACAATCTTACGCACTTGCGGCGCCCGGGGATCGCTTGGTTTTAGTTTCAGAAAATTTCTGAAATCTCGCAGGGCTCCGGCACTGTCTTCCCGCTTCATAAATACGACTCCGCGGTTCAGCAGCGTCAGGGTGTCACCGGGATTGTGTTGCAAGACGTAATTAAAATCTTCCATCGCCTGATCCCACTGGTCTAGCTCGAAAAACACTTCACCGCGTAGCGCTCGGGCATCGACGAGTTCCGGCTTCAGACGCACCGCATCGCTCAAATCCATCACCGCACCGTCATACCCCTTCAAATAATTTTTACAGGCGCCGCGCGCATAATAGGCTTCCGCAAAATGGTCATCTTGGGATACGGCTTCGTCCAAGTAAGGGATGGCTTCCTTAAAATGCTTGGCGTTAAATTGTTCGACCGCGAGATTGAAGGCACGAATGGCGGCGTGGGATTTTGTCGGGGGATTCTCCGCTGAGACGGCAGGGAAACTAAGAAAGAAGAACGAAAAACCAAAAATCAGAACTATTTTGTGATGACGTCTATCGGGCATTTGCGAACGTTTTTCGTTAAGAGTTTTTGGTTCTTCGCTCATCGTTTTCATTGACGTTTCAAACCTCAAACTCTCGCTGGCTCTTACATTGATCACAAGCACAGACCTCTCGAAGAAAATCATACGTATAAATACCCGTCGCATGACCGTCGCTCCAGCGAAATTGTAAGGCGTAGTTCCCCACCACCTCGATCGTCGCGGGATTGATGACGCCTGGAATTTGATCAGGACGAATTAAAGATTCATGGCTCCATTCATCGACACAGGCCGCACAACGGCAGGCAAGCCGGAGATCTCGCGCGGAATACAAACTGTTATGCGCATCGTTCCAGCGTATCGTGAGCTGACCATCGCGGGCTTTGATTTCTTGAGGGGTAGGTTTCAAAACTCCGTCTCCAGCCACTGTTGGGGATCGACCGGTACCGCATGCACAAAGACTTGCCAATGAATATGCGGAGCCGTGCTGATGCCGGAGGATCCGACTTTGCCGAAGGGGTGCCCCTTGGCGATTTTTTGACCGGGCCTAACGAGGATTGACTGAAGATGCAGGTAGATCGTCATCACGCCCTGGCCGTGGTCAATCATGACGACGCGCCCATGCGCTTTGTATGTGGCCGCCAGAACGACGACCCCGCTATTAGCTGCCAGAGCCGGCGTACCGCCCGGGGCTTTCAAGTCGACCCCTTTGTGAAAACCGGCATCGACGGTACCATTATGCACGCGCTTGAGGCCGAATTTACCCTCGATCGCTCCTGACACCGGCGGTTCAAAAGAACCTTCCCAATGTTGTTCTTTCGAAACAAAGCGGGCCAGTTGATGGATTTTGGCACTTTCGGAATGCTCCCAATGCGTCAGGACGGTTTTTTTCGCCGAGAGTGTGATATTTTCAATTTCGTAACTCCGGCTGCTGATGTGGATTACCGTGTGCTCTTCAGCGGGAATCTTCGCCGCGGTATGTGGCAGGCTGTAAATGTTCAAAATATCATCGCCGCCTGCACTCCCCAAGGGGATTCCGATCAGCGCCCGTTGCGCATTAGGCCCAACCGGAAAAAAATCGTAGGAATGTCCCCGCCAGACCGCTTTTTTGTGAAGGGCGGGACTCAAACCGTCGAGTTCAACGCGCAGCGTCTGTCCGGGTTGCAGCGTATCCGAGGATAGAAGGACTTTATAGGTTTCCGCCTTAACCGGCGACAACCCTAAGAATAGAATCCCTAGCGCCAAAAAGGGGAGTGCTGGGCGGCAGGCGTGACGGCAGTTATTCACGTTGGGACAATTCTGACGAAGCGTCTTTTTCCCACTTGAACGAGCACCGGAGCTTGCAGATCTAGCATGTCCTTTTCTCCCATCCGTTTCCCATCGACCTCGACAGCGCCTTGGGCTAATAATCGGCGCGCTTCCTTCTTGCTGGGCGCCATGCTGGATGACGCGAGGACATCGGCTAATTGATGAGTTCCGCGAAAAATCTGGAATTCCGGAATATACTCTGGAATTTCTTTCTTCGAAAACACGCGGGCAAACTCTGCCGCGGCGGCCTCGCCGGCTTCGGCTCCATAAAAAATTGAAACCATAGTTTTACCAAGCAGAACTTTGGCGTCCCGCGGATGAAGCGCCATCGCCGCCTTCACATCGAGATCTGTCAGCAACTCAAAATATTTTGGCATCAACGCGTCGGGAATCGACATTAGCTTTCCAAATTGATCCTGCGGACTGTCGTTAAACGCCACATAGTTGCCGTACGATTTGGACATTTTGCGCACGCCGTCCCGCCCTTCGAGTAGTGGCATCATCATCACCACTTGCGCTTCTTGGTGGTGTTCTACCTGAAGTTCACGGCCCATCAGTAAATTGAACTTCTGGTCGGTTCCACCAAGTTCCACATCGGACTGAATCGCGACAGAATCGTACCCTTGAAGAATCGGGTACAAAAGTTCGAGCAACGAAATGAACTCGCCCTTGGCATAGCGCTCGGCAAAATCCGCGCGCTGCAGCATCTGCGCGACCGAGTTATGACGCATCAAATCCATAATGCCGGGAATACCGAGAGGGTTCAGCCAGCTGCTGTTAAACCGTACCTCCGTTTTTTGTGGATCGAGGACTTTGAAAACTTGTTCTTGATACGTCTTCGCATACGCCCAAACCTGCTGCGCATTGAGAGACGGGCGAGTTTCCGAGCGGCCCGAAGGGTCTCCGATTTGCGCCGTAAAATCGCCGATTAGAAATTGAACGTTATGTCCCAAGTCCTGAAACGTGCGCAGCTTGCGTAGCACTACGTAGTGACCCAGATGAAGATCGGGCGATGTCGGGTCGACGCCCAGCTTGATCTTGAGAGGTTTCCCTTTTTCGAGCTTGGCGCGCAGTTCTCCTTCGGAAATGATTTCCCCGCAACCACGCGTTATTCTGGCCCAATCATCCGTCGATAGATTCATTTTGCATGTCCCATGGTGCCGGCCCTCGTCTTTCCAACGCGTTCCATCCTTCTCGGTTTGATGACCAACCTTGTCGTCGTCACCGCAATCTCCAAATGGTCGGCGCCGACGCTGACGACCGGCCCCTTTTGTTCGGCAACATATTGCTTAAGCTTTGGCAACTCTGCCAAGGGCATGACGAGAACTCGCGGTCGCGAGAACGCCACGATCATGCCCTGGACGCCGGCGACAGTAATTGAGCAGCCGGCGTCCGCGGCCAAGATGCATCGCCGCACGTTCGCTCCCACTTTAACAGGTCCAATCCTAAGATTTTTTTCCTCATCCAGCTGGAC
>JBBQYF010000024.1:0-20969 GCA_038208955.1 Elusimicrobiota bacterium | reverse complement strand
CCGCACCATGTTTTTCTTCCAGATAATAATAATGGTCGTCCAACGCATTCGACAAATGCGCACTCGTTCGTCCGGTCTCGCCACTGCCCATTTCGCCGTCCTCAATCAACGTTACAGAAAGGCCCTCACCCGCAGCAAGATAGGCTGTTGTTAAACCGGAAATACCCCCTCCAATAACGCAGACATCACATGAAATATTTTTAGTTAATGACGGGTAAGTCGGCTGCGTGACTTGGTCTTGCCAAAGGGAAGGTCGGTTGCCAGAAGTATTAACGGGATCCGTCATGGCCATTAGACTATCCGCCGAAGATGAATGTTACAGCCACGAGTTGCGGGTTCCAGCTGCTAGTGTCACAAATGAAGATAAGGCATGCTTGCTCTGTGAATTCACCAGGCTGTTTCCTGGCACTCTAGGACGGTGTCAAAACTGATGGGAGCTTTTCCGCGCGAAAAACGTTCACTTAGGACTACCTCTTATGCCTTCCGAACCGCTCATTGTCGAATCACCTGAAGGGCTCTACTGCCCGCCGGGGGATTTTTATGTCGACCCCTGGAAGCCGGTCGCGCGCGCGATCATTACTCATGCGCATGGGGATCACGCCCGTTGGGGATCGAAGGCCTATCTGGCTAGCCAGCCGGGAATCGCCATTTTGCGCCGGCGCATGGGGCCGGATCCGACGATTGAAGGGATGCCGTACGGGACCGAGCGGATGATCGGCGAGACGCGCGTTTCTTTTCATCCGGCCGGCCATCTCTTGGGATCGGCGCAAGTGCGGATCGAACACCGGGGAGAAACGTGGGTCGTCAGTGGGGATTACAAGACGGAGCCCGACAGGACCTGCGCGCCTTTTGAGGTAGTGCCTTGTCACACCTTCTTGACCGAGTCAACCTTCGCTCTTCCTGTGTACCGGTGGAAACCACAAAGCGAGGTGTTCGCGCAAATACAGGAGTGGTGGAAGGCCAATCAAGCCGTCGGGCAGACCAGCATTATTTTTGCTTACGCCTTGGGCAAAGCACAGCGTATATTGGCTGCGCTTGATCCCTCCATCGGCCCGATTCTCGTGCATGGTGCTGTCGACCCGCTCAATCAGCTCTACCGCGACGCCGGCATTGCGCTGCCGCCCACGCAATTCGCCGATGCCGTCTCCGCCAAAACGACCCTCGGAAAGGCGCTCGTCATCGCGCCCCCCTCGGCGCGCGGCACGCCTTGGTTGCGCAAGTTCCAACCTTTTTCCGCCGCGTTCGCCTCGGGCTGGATGCAACTCCGCGGCGCTCGCCGGAGACGGGCTCTTGACCGCGGATTTATCTTGTCCGACCATGCCGATTGGCCGGCGCTGCTGGCGACCGTGGCGCGGACGGGGGCCCGTAATATCGGCGTTATGCATGGCAACACAGCCGTCCTTTCCAGATACCTGCGGGAGCAAGGTTACAATGCCTGGGAATTGCATACCCATCATTCCGATGAGGCCGCCGAAGAAGATAGGAGCCCCATGCCCGAAGCAGAGGCCCCCGCACCGTGAAGGCCTTCACACAACTTTATATTGATCTCGACGAAACCAACCGGACTTCTCAAAAGCTCGCGGTGTTGAAACGGTATTTTCGGTCGGCTCCGCCATCCGATGCCGCCTGGGCGCTTTCATTTTTGTCGGGCGACCGGCTTAAACGCCTGATCCCCAATAAATTACTACGTCAATGGGCCCTCGAAGAAACCCAATTACCGGAATGGCTGCTCGAAGAATCGTACGATGCCGTGGGCGATTTTGCCGAGACGTTGGCACTTCTTTTGCCACCTGGCGGAGGACAGGCGGATATCGCTCTTAGTCACCTCATTGAGGACCGGCTGGTTCCGCTGGCGACACTTTCCGACGAAGCCCGGCATGACCTTTTGGTTGGGACCTGGCGCGGTCTTGACGCCCGTGAAAAACTTGTCTGGAACAAGATGATCACCGGTGAATTCCGCGTCGGGGTGTCGAAAACGCTCGTCATCAGGGCTGTGGCGGAAGTCGCCAACATCTCGCCGGGAGTAATGGCTCACCGCTTGATGGGACATTGGAAACCGACCGCGGCCGAATTTGAACGGTTGCTCCATCCCGATGCGCAAGCGCAAGACATCACGCGGCCCTATCCCTTTTGCCTGGCTTATCCGCTCGTCGGAAAAGCCGCTGAATTGGGACCCTCGACGCAGTGGCAGGTGGAGTGGAAATGGGACGGCATTCGCGGGCAGGTCATTCGGCGTGAAGGTCACGTCGGCATTTGGTCGCGCGGAGAAGATTTGGTTACAGAACGCTTTCCAGAGATACAGCGAGCGGCCCATGAGCTGCCGGCCGGCACCGTCCTCGACGGCGAAATCCTGGCTTACGAAGACGGCCGCCCGTTACCTTTCGGCGCCCTTCAACACCGCCTCGGGCGTAAACGTGTCGGTGCCAAACTGCAAAGCGATTATCCCGTGGTTTTCATGACGTACGACCTGCTCGAAGACGCCGGAGAAGATCTGCGTTCGAAAAGTATGACGGAACGTCGTCAGCGTCTAGAACATCTATTGGAGAAATTACCCGGTCCCAGCCCGTTTAAGCTCTCACCGTTATTGCCCGATGCCGACTGGGTTGGGATCGAGCAACTTTTCAAACAGGCTCGCGCGAGCGGCGTTGAAGGTGTCATGCTTAAACGTAAATCCTCCGTCTACCGTGTTGGACGCCAGAAAGGCGATTGGTGGAAATGGAAGACCGATCCTTATCACATCGATGCCGTGCTTATTTATGCGCAACAGGGTCACGGCCGGCGGGCCAGTCTCTACACCGACTACACCTTTGGTGTCTGGAACGCCGGTCAACTGGTTCCGATCGCCAAGGCCTATTCGGGTTTAAGCGACGAAGAAATCCGCAAGGTCGACAATTTCGTGCGTCGCAACAGCACCGAACGGTTCGGGCCCGTGCGGGTTGTTAAGCCCGAGCTTGTCTTCGAACTCGCCTTTGAAGGAATTCAGATTTCCAATCGCCACAAAGCCGGGGTCGCGGTGCGCTTTCCGCGCATGAGCCGTTGGCGCGACGACAAAAAAGCCGGTGACGCCGATACGCTCGATACCCTGAAAGCGCTGATCGCCGTTCCCGAGGCATCGAAAGTTTCCGAGCAAAACCCTCCAATGGCCGGCGTCGAGACATCAGGGATATGAACGCTACCCTCGAAAAATGGTTTGTTTCGCGAGGATGGACGCCTTTTGCCTTCCAGCGCGACACCTGGGACGCTTACTCGCGCGGTGAAAGCGGGGTGGTCCACGCCCCGACGGGAATGGGAAAAACCTACGCGGTTTTTCTGGGGCCCTTACTCGAATGGATGAAAACCATGGAATCGGCCGAGGACGACTTGACCGGTGCCGCGCCCTTGCAGATCCTTTGGATTACCCCGCTGCGCGCGCTCGCCACGGACATGCTGCACAATCTTCAAATCCCTCTACAAGATTTGCGCATTCCCTGGTCCGTCGGCATGCGGACGGGCGACACCGCCAGCCACCTGCGTCTGCAGCAACGCGAACGTCCGCCGACGGTCCTCGTCATTACGCCCGAAAATCTTTCCCTGATGCTCTCCTATCCCGAGACGGCCAAAAATTTCAGAACGCTGCGCGCGGTAATTGTCGACGAATGGCATGAACTGTTGGGATCGAAGCGCGGCGTTCAAACCGAACTATGCCTGGCGCGCTTACGTCGTTGGACGCCTGACCTGCGCGTGTGGGGTCTTTCGGCGACTCTCGGAAATACGGGCCAAGCCATGGACGTCCTCGTCGGTTCTCAGGGCAAACTGATTTCCGGCGACGAGCCCAAAGCCGTGACGGTTGATACGCTCTTGCCGGATGATATGGAACATTTTCCTTGGGCGGGACACTCGGGTTTGGGCATGCTTCCCAAAGTCCTCGAAACGCTCGATCAAGCCAGGAGCACTTTGCTTTTTACCAACACCCGCTCGCAAGCAGAACTTTGGTATCGGGCGCTATTGAATGCGCGGCCTGAATGGGGCGCGCAGATTGGGCTGCACCATGGTTCGATGGAACGCGGGATCCGAAAGAATATCGAACTTCAGGTGCGCGCCGGCGAAATGAAATGTGTCGTCTGTACGTCCAGCTTGGATCTGGGAGTCGATTTCTCCCCGGTCGATCAAGTGATTCAGCTCGGCGGTCCTAAGGGCGTCGCGCGGTTGTTGCAGCGTGCTGGACGCAGCGGCCATCAGCCGGGCGCGGTTTCGCGGATTGTTTGCGTACCCACGCAGGCGCTTGAGATCGTCGAATTTGCCGCCGTCAAAGAAGCGATTCGGTTCAAACAACTTGAGGCCAAGCGCCCGCTGGAACGCTGCCTCGACGTATTGGTTCAGCACCTGGTCACGATTGCGCTGGGTTCCGGATTTGAATCGCGTGCGCTGCTCGACGAAGTAAGGAGGGCTTATGCTTATCGGGAGCTAGGCGAGTTGGAATGGGAGTGGTGTTTAAATTTTGTCACGGGGGGCGGGCCGGCACTGACCGCCTATCCCCAATACGCGCGAGTTGTCAAGAAAGGCCCAATTTACAAGGTGTACTCGCCGAAGATTGCGCGATTGCACCGGCTTTCGATCGGCACCATTACAAGCGATGCGATGCTGAAAGTCCAGTTTCTGCGTGGCGGCGTTCTGGGGACGATCGAGGAATCCTTTGTTGCCGGTCTGCGTCCGGGGGAAACGTTTAGTTTTGCGGGGAATGTGCTGGCCTTAATTCAGGTGCGGGACATGACGGCGTATGTGAAGCGGTCGTCGCGTACGGCCGGCGCGATTCCTCGTTGGATGGGGGGGCGGCTGCCGCTTTCGACGGAACTGGCGGCCGCAGTCAGGGCACGTCTGGACGAAGCGCGGCAGGGGGAATACCGGGGGCGGGAGATGGAACGGGCCCGGCCGATTCTCGAGTTGCAAGCCCGCTGGTCGGCCATCCCGGCGCCTCAAGAGCTCTTGATCGAACAACGTGATTCTGAAGAAGGCCATCACGTCTTCCTTTTTCCTTTTGAAGGACGCCTGGTGATGCAGGGGTTGGCCTCCTTACTCGCCTTCCGGCTAGCCCGAGGATTGCCGCAGACCATCCGCATCGCGGCCAATGATTACGGAATGGAACTGTTGTCGCAGAAGCCCTGGCAACTGAGTGAAATGGATTGGCGGCGGCATTTGTCGCCGGAGAATTTGACGGAGGATCTGATTCAATGCTTGAACGCCACGGAACTGGCGCGCCGCCGGTTTCGAGATATTGCGCGCATCGCGGGTTTGATTTTTCAGGGCTATCCCGGAGCCTCCAAAAGCGCTAAGCAATTGCAGGCTTCCAGCTCTCTTTTTTACGACGTGTTCGTGCGTTACGATCCGGCCAATCTTTTGATTGATCAAGCCCGGCGGGAAGTGCTCGAATCCCAGCTCGAATACATCCGTCTTAAAGAATGTTTGGAAAAACTGGCTTCCCAGAAATTTCTTTTTACGAACCCGGAGCGATTTACCCCTCTAGCCTTTCCAATCTGGGCGGAACGCATGCAACAAAGCCAAGTTACATCCGAGCCTTGGGGGGATCGTTTGAAGCGAATGGCGCTCCAGCGCCAAGGCATCGAATCCGTGATGAAATTAACTGTGGCCAACGACAAAAAGTTCGCTCAACGCTGGAAACGCCAAGTCAACGCCCTGCCCCACGACCGCCCCGTTTCCACAGAATGAGTATTCTCGAGCTCTGCGGGCAAACGTTAGAACTGTTTCCCGAAAAAGCGATTTTTTGGCGAGAGCGCCGCACGCTGCTGGTCACCGACCCACACTTCGGCAAGGCGGCGTTCTTTCGCGCAAAGGGCATTCCGGTCCCGCACGGGACAACGGCGAACGATCTGGATCGACTCAGGCGGCTGCTCGAATCGACCGCGGCGATTCGGCTCGTCATTTTGGGGGATTTTTTCCATGCCAAATTAGGTCGAGCGAGGCGAACACTCATGCAGATGCGCCTCTGGCGAGAGGCACACCCGGATCTAGAAATTATTTTGATTCGCGGAAACCACGATGCACATGCCGGCGATCCGCCGCGCTCCTGGAATATTCAATGTTGCGATAATGGCCTCGTCGACCCGCCATTCGTCTTTTCCCATGAGCCTGAGGATTCGAGCGAGGGGTATGTCTTAGCCGGTCATATTCACCCGGCCGTCAGCTTGCAAGACTCGGCCGGCAACGTCCTGCGCCTACCCTGCTTTTCATTCGGTCCCCGGACGGCTCTCTTACCTGCATTTGGCAGTTTTACCGGAACTTGGGTCATCACTCCACGTCAGGAAGATCGCATCTTCGCGATCGCACCCGACGCCGTCGTCGAAATTCCATGAAGTAGCGGATTGCTAAATTAGAATGGTCGGCATGGTACACTCATACTAGAACCCAAAAAGGAGGAAGAAATGCTCTATACAATTGCCGTGGTGCTTTTAGTGTTGTGGCTTCTCGGGCTGGTCAGTTCTTACACGATGGGCGGTTTTATTCACATCCTATTGGTTGTCGCCATTGTCATGGTTCTCGTACAAGTGATTCAAGGAAGAAAAGTCGTCTAATCGCGACGAAGGAAGAAAGGAACTGGCGTGGTCTGCAGGGGCCGCGCGGACGGGGTTATCTTTCCTCGATCGCGCGGCTCGACTGCGCTTGGGCGAGGTGGGCGTCGTCGTCGGACAGAAGCTGCATCAGCTGCTGGTATTCCGGTTCCGTTGAGTCTTTGTCGTGTTTCTGAACCGTGCGGTGAGTCTTGATCGTCTGATATTGAATCAGGCTTCGTTTTTCTTCTTCGGCGGCTCCGAAGCGAAAGAGAAGCGAGAAGTATTGAGCCGAACCCAAGTCGCCGTAGGGCGACCAGGCATAATCAAATTCTTGGTTCCACAAGTGTAAGGCCATCCCGACGGTCAGTCCCGAGATCGCATTTAATCCTTTGAGCGTATCGGTTTTATAGCCTACCCGGAGCGACACCGGTTCCACGGGGCGCCAAGCGCCGCCGACATGAAAACTAGCCAAGCCCGTCTGGGGATAAACGCCTTCGGTTGAAACCAGCCAATGCGCGTTCGGTTTCCAGGATCCGGCCAAGTGAAAAGCTAAAGGAAGCGAATCGCCGTTGCTTAAGAAGGTCAGCTTGCTTCCGAGGTTCACGAGCGTTGCAGCGAGATTGATTTGATCGTTCATCTTGTAGAGTGCGCCCAAGTCTGCGGCATAAGCGCTGGCGCTGACATCGTCGATTTTCGCGTTAATCAGTTTACCGGTCAGACCGAGCGATAACTTGCTCGTCACGGCTTGACCGTAGGCCAAGTTGTAAGCGCCGTAATAGGTGGAAAAGTTGCCCGTCGAGTTCCCGTTGATGTCGGTTCCGGAAATGTCGCCGGAAGCTAAGTATTGAGCCGATACGCCAAGACCGCGAACGGTTTCATCATCTTTGTTCTTAAAAGGATGCACAAAACTCAAGTACTCGTAATGGATCGATTCGAGATACGCCAAATGTTGGCCGGCCACTTCGTTATCCGGCAAAAATCCGAGTCCGGCAGGGTTCCAGGTTGGCGCATAAGCATCGGTCGCAAGCGCCGTATAGGCCGATCCTAAAGCCGCCGGTCCTGCTCCCACGGGGATATCTAGGAACGATGCTCCTTCCGTTCCGCTCGAGCCGTACGACATTGTGGACAGAAGACTCACGCCGGCGACCAACGCCAACGCAGAATTTGCGACCACCGATTGAAAGCCACTTGACCGTTTCATGCGCTTAGTATGTCCTCTCTCTGTTACGACCATAAATCCTAATTGTTAAATCCATGTTACGTGCCATACATAGCCCACCATATTTTGAATGTAAAGAGAAAAGTTAAAAGATGTTAATAAAACTGGTTCCTCGGCGGAGAATTGGTCTCATTTACCCACTATTAGCACCCCCAAATCAGCCTAAAAATAGGGGACATTAAGCATCTCTTTACAACTCGCAGAGGAGCTGAAAAATAAATTATGAGCAGGTGAGCTTCGGGGCAGGTTATGTCATCTAAAGCAATCGCTCGTCAAAAACTGCGAATGCGTATTGGACTTTTTACGTCACTTTCCGGGCTCACTATACGATTAACAGTGGATAGAAACGCAAGAAGGAAAATTACGACGAGGCGGTTAAATCTATTCTTATGCTCCTCGGGCAGAATCGGAGAGATACAGCCCCGGGTTCGCGTCAAACTTTTGCTTACAGGCTTCGGAGCAAAAGAAGTAGGTGCAATCCAAATAGGTTGTCTTCAGTTGGCTCTGTTCTTGCGGCATCCCGCACACGGGATCATGTCTCATAACAACACTCAGCTTTGCTGCCGGTTGAGTTCGGCGGCCGTCATATCATTGTAATTTTCTTTCCGACCATCGCGTACACGTTCGCCCGCCGGTCCTTTCTTCTCTGTATCTTGAAGGTTCTCGGAACTATCGTGCCGACCCTGGGCATCTTCAAGTACCGCCCCGGAGACCACTCCTCCATGCTTCTTAATCCCGCGCTTTTTCGTCGTGGGTTGATCTTGGGGGCGCTCCGTCTTTTGGTTTTTCATGCGGACCTCCTTATAATAAGGCAATTCGACCGATCTATTTATTGAGACACTCCTCGGGTAGAGGAGTTACTTCCCGCGACTGGCAAGCGGTGCAGACGGGGAGGGCGCGAGCCGTGACGAGTGATCCGGTCAAGCGGGGCGTAAGGCAATTCGGTTCCGCTTTTAACGGATCGCAATAGCAATCCTCCCCGGCTTAAATCCCCTCGCCCAACAAAATCCTTGGGGAAAAACAGCCGATCACCAAAGATGGCGGAGAGGGGGCCAACATATTTCGACGTGGCGACGCTCCCCAGCAAGATGACCGAGCAGGCCGCCCCGACGGCCTCACGAAGCGCCAACCCATCGCGCGTTACCGACTCGACATACCGGGGATGGGCGCTGTCGATGGGGATCGCGGCAATGGCGGCCAAATCGCCCAGAGATACAATCCTATCGGCGGCAACGAGACCAAGGCCAGAGGTGATAACCATGGCGCCCGGTAGTCCATAAGGCGGCGCTGCAAAGGCCCGGGCGTAGGTTAATTTACCGCGAAAATACAAACTGCTCATGAAACTAAATACCTCGCCTAGCGGCGCGCCCTTGTGACGCAACCGCTTGGCGAGGTCAAACTGCGCTTCCGGTCGCATCAAAATGGCGGCGCGCTTGCCGGTTACTTTGGCGGGGGATAACAGAAAAACGCGATGCTTGGTTTTCATCGTTGGGTTCGACCGGATCTGCTCCCTGGATAAGAACCGCGATCGGAAGGGAGGTTTCTGTCGCGGCCACGGCACCCGGCAATTGGTGCTATGATTTTAACGCATTCGATTCGGGTCGCTGCTGCCCGGCGACTATCCGCTGAGAGGTGAGTCCTTGGAAAAACGTCGCTTAGGAAAAACAGGTTTAGAGGTCAGCGTCCTCGGCTTTGGGGGAGCGGAAATTGGTTTCGCCGGCGCGAGCCGTGAACTGGTTGCGGAATTACTCGGGAGTGCGCTCGACGCTGGACTCAACGTCATCGACACCGCCGAATGTTATGAATTGAGCGAGGAACGAATCGGCGAGGCCATCGCATCCCGGCGGCACGACGTGCATCTCTTCAGCAAATGCGGACATTCTCGCGGCTACGAAGATCCGGACTGGAACGACAGGGGCCGCCTCCAGGAGAGTTTGGATCGAAGCTTGAAACGTTTGGGGACCGATCATCTCGATCTTTTTCAGCTTCACAGCTGCCCTTTTGAGATTTTGAAACAAGGCACCGTGATTGATTTTATGAAGCGAGCGAAAGAATCCGGCAAAACTCGTTTTATCGGATATAGCGGCGACAATGCGGCGGCGCAATATGCCGTCGCGAGCGGAGCCTTCGACGCGTTGCAGCTTTCCGTCAGCATCGCCGATCAATCCTGCCTGGACAATGTTTTGCCGCAGGCTGTAAGCGCCGGCATGGGAGTCATTGCCAAACGTCCAATCGCCAATGCGGCCTGGAAACAACACAACCGACCGGAAGGCTATGTGCCCCATTATTGGGAGCGCCTTGAAAAACTTTCCTACGATTTTTTGAAAGGTGATGATGCCGTCGACATCGCGCTCCGGTTTACGCTCACGGTCCCCGGGATATCGCTGGCCATCGTGGGCACGGCGCAAGCGGGGCGGTATGAAGAAAACGCACGGATTGTCGCCAAAGGCGCTTTGGAACCGGAGCGCTATGAGGGCATCCGCGAGCGCTGGCGAAGCGTAGCTCCTTCAACCTGGCAGGGCGAAATCTGAACCACAATGGTTGCTTGAGTGCGGCAAATAATCGGAGACAGGGGGCTATGGAGAAAATGATGACGACCGAGAAAGCGCCTAATAAAAAATACTTTGGACCGGACGAATTTTATCGGGGCTCGTCTTTGTTCCCATGCTGTTTAGCGTCGCTGGTAAAATGAGCGGGAGTGCGCAGATGGTCGAGGGATTCGCCCATCTGGGACTACCACTCTCCTTGGTCCGAACGCTGATCGTCCTCGAGGCCGTCGCGATCCTGCTGTACGCTATTCCAGGGACGGCGGTTATCGGCGCCATACTTTTGACGGGATATATGGGCGGCGCCATTTGCACTCATTTGCGGATTGGGGAGCCCGTCGTTATTCAATCGCTCATCCCTGTTCTGGCTTGGCTGGGCCTTTATTTAAGAGAACCTCGACTCCAAGCGTTAATCCCCTATCGACGGTAGTTCACCCTGCGAGTTTATTGAAGCCATTCTGGCCCTCTAGCTGTCTCATATGTAATGGCACAGCAATATATTTGAGGAGGATCCCATGAAAAAGCCCGCCGCCAAGAAAGTTCAGAGTGCACGACCTATTCCGCCCGGCATGCAGAAAACAAAAGTAGTGTCGAAAGCCAGATTAGAGCGCGACCAACGCGAAGTGACCCCCCAACCTGAGACAGATCGATGGAATGATGTCCCTTCCGATCGCCAGCAAGACGAAAAATTGAAAACCTTTAACCGCATGGAAATGGGTGCTCCCGACGACGATCTCCTGCCGGATCGCGATAACCCCCAGGGAGCTCAAGGTGGCCGAGGTCCTCTTAATCAAGAAGGTGAAGGGAACCGCCAAAATGATCAGATTGCCGAGCTCGAAGCCGTCGAACCTGACAATGACGATTAGCCTCCCCCGCCGCCTGCGTTGATGCTCGTAAAGCATCTCGCGGGGGGTGCTGGCTTATGTCGGGGTCTATCATGACGCGACCGAAATCTACAGGCTCCTTTTAACGAACAGATTTACCTCTACAAGCGCCAATCTTCGGTATCAAGTACTATAATCCCGCGATCAAGAACCCAGTGACTCTCCCGAAACGTAATCACTTCTGGCTCATCTTAATGCTCGGCGCGTTAACAGCGCTCTGTCCCTTTTCCATCGACATGTATTTACCGGCATTTCTGAAGATGGCGGTTGATCTAAAGATTCCCGTTTCTGAAATGTCCTTGTCGCTCTCCGGTTTCTTTATAGGGATGGCGTCGGGGCAGCTTTTTTACGGTCCATTGCTTGACCGTTTCGGCCGTAAGCGTCCGCTGTACGCAGCGCTAAGTCTGTATGTCTTAGCGACGCTGGGTTGCGTAATGGTCCGTTCCATCCAGACGCTCGTCGCGTTTCGGTTTATACAGGCGGTCGGCGGCTGCGGGGCCAACGTGGCGGCCGTGGCCATGGTACGGGATTTCTTTTCGGGCAAAGAAAGCGCCAAAGTGTTTTCCCTGCTGGTCCTAGTTCTTGGGGTCTCACCGCTGCTAGCTCCAACCGTTGGAGGTTTCCTCGCGACGACGGTTGGTTGGAAGGCGATATTTATCCTGCTCGCGGCAATAGGCAGTCTCATGCTCGTCGCCACCATCCTCTTTTTACCAGAAGGACATCCCCCGGATGCGACGCATTCCTTGCATCCCGGGCAGATTGCACGCGGGTACATGGCCATCCTTCGAGAACCGCAGTTCTATACGTATGCCTTAGCCGCGTCGCTGGTTCTTTCCGGGCTCTTCGTTTACCTCGCCAGCTCGCCGGTCCTTTTTATGCAAATATTTCACGTCAGCCCGAGGGTTTACGGCTGGATCTTCGGATTAATTGCCATGGGATTCGTTGGATCTAGTCAATTAAACTTCTTGTTGCTCCGGCGTTTTAGTAATGAGCAGGTTCTGCGGGCAGGATTGATAGTCTTGACTTTCATTGGGATTGTCTTCTTGGTGGGCTCGATCGAAAATAGGTTCGGATTAATCGAAACGGTGATTGTGCTTTTTTTGTTTCTTTCATCGTTTGGTGTGGCCAACCCCAATGCCACCGCCTTAGCACTGGCTCCTTTCAAACGCAATGCTGGAAGTGCCTCTGCTTTGATCGGCTTTCTTCAGATGAGTATTGGCGCAATCGCTTCAGTCAGCATCGGGTTGCTAAAATTACAGCATCTTTATCCCATTGCGGGCATGTTTGCGGGATCGGGGATATTGGCACTGCTGATGTTGGCCATAGGCAGCCGTCGCATTCTTCACAGCATCGATGTTCCCTCGACAAGGGCGCCAGGCTTAGACTAAGACCCAGCTACCGTTCGTCCCGACTTCGGCTTTGAAGACGCTGCGGTTAGGCACGCCGGGCCGCGAATTGATCGGACGAGGAGCATAGGCGATACTGTGCCTATGCCGAACCAGACCCCACCTCAGGACCGCGTTCCCACGCCACAAAAAATCGTCTATGGCCTTGGGGCCTTTACAAATAATTTACTTAGTGGCGCGATTGGCAGCATGGCTATTGTCTTGAATTTAGGCCTGGGCATGAATCCCGGGGCGGTGGGAACATTAATGGCCTGCTCCCATTTGACGGATGCGTTTCTCGATCCCGTTATGGGATATGTTTCAGATCATACCCCGTCACGTTGGGGACGTCGCCGACCCTACATTGTTGTGGGGGCACTGATGTCGGCCCTAGTCTTTGCGCTCCTCTGGCAGATTCACGCCGGCCATAGCCAACGGTTTTATTTTTGGTTTTTCCTCGTGGGCATGAGCGCTTTTTACGCGGCTTTCACGGTCTTTGCCACGCCCTTTATCGCTCTGGGGTATGAAATGACCGCTGATTATAATGAGCGGATCCGCATTCAAGGCTATAGCAATATCGTCGGTCAAATCCCCTGGCTGTTGCTTTCTTGGTCGTACGCGTTCATGGAGAATAAGCGCCTTTTTGCGACAAATGTCGAGGGAGCGCGAGGGCTGGCCATCCTTGTGGGAATGACCGTCGCCGTCTTCGGCGTCTTGCCCGGTATCTTTTGTACGGAGCCGTTTTATGCGATCGCCCGTGCGGCACATTCTAAGTCGAGGCTAAAGGCCGGCGGATTTTTGAAGGGATTGCGAAATAACCTCACCGAATTTACCCGTGGGTTTGGGATCACCCTGTGCAACCGGCGGTTTCTTAAATTGGCCGCGGCGACGTTTCTCGTGTTTAACGGGTTCACCATCATCGCAGGGCTGGGTTCCTACGTCATCATTTTCTACGTCTTCGGGGGTGATCAAGTAAGCGGCGCGCGCTACGTCGGTTGGTTTGGGACGGCCCTCTCAGCATGCACGTTTGGCGCGATTGGCATCGTCACTTGGCTCGCGACGAAGATTGGGAAAAAGCGCGCGTTTATTTTATCGACTTGCATTGCCATAGCGGGGTACGTCGTGAAATGGTTTTGTTACCAACCGGGGTCGCCCTATTGGTTATTTCTCCCAACCCCTTTGCTCGCCTTCGGATTGGGTGGGCTTTTTACCACGGTGTCGGCGATGATTGCCGACGTCTGCGATCAGGATGAGCTCGAAGTCGGCTATCGACGGGAAGGCACCTTCGGGGCGATTTATTGGTGGATGGTTAAACTCGGCACGGCGGTTGCCCTGGCTGTTTCAGGGCACCTTCTTAATGCGACTGGATTTCTCCAGGAATTTGGCGCTCACCAGCCAGCCCGAAGCCTGTATCTCATGCGCGTTTACGAAATTGGTCTTCCGATTATCGCCTACGCATTAGCCATCGCCGCTATCGCGACTTACGATCTCGACCAGGAAAAAGTGTGGTCCATTCGTGAAAAGCTTGAACAGCGACGTGGAAAAACAAAGACCTGATCCACCGCTTGAGTCGTTGGGTTTTTCAATTTATTGGCCTGACCCACTCTGGGCAATGGCCGATTGACAAGGTTGGGAAAGTCGACTTTGATTTTCTTTCAAGCAATTGTACTTGGCCCCATTTCCCGCCGGGATGTTGGCGCAGAATTGTTGTAAATCACTTCCGCAAGCCTGAACGAAAGCCGTGATTTTTTGTTTGGCCACTTCACCAGCCTGTTTGCAACCATCGGATAAATCGGCCCCGTGGGCTTTTAGACATTCCAGAATGCGTCCGCCACCGGAGGGGACGTTGGCACAAAACTTCTGGATATCTCCGGCACAAGCGTTGCCCGTTTGGGAGGCACTTGACGATGCACAGCCTGACAGGTTTATCGCCGCTCCGGCCGCAAATACCCACAGCAGCGACGTTGAAAATAATTTCATTGGATCTCCTCTTTAACGTTATTCGTTAGCGATACCTAAACGTCTGAGGGTCATTGTACGATTTATCGGCCACGACGGCCCACCACCGGGCAATAGGCTATACGTTTTTTGTTAAGCGGAGTTGGCGGTAGGCGCGAGAAGTCGACGGACATTTCGGAGCAGCTCTTCGGGTTCGAAAGGTTTATCCATGTACACGCTGACGTTGGGCACGAGGCCTAAAATCCCTCGGGCATGGCCTTTGGCGGTGAGAATAAGAATGGGGGTACGCCGTGTGACCGGGTTTTGAAATAACGTTGCGCTTACCGTCATGCCGTCCATCTCCGGCATCATCACATCGAGAACGATTAAATCCGGGTTGGTTTGCTGGGCCATGGTAAGTCCGGCCTGGCCGTCTCGCGCGATCGATAGCGTATGACCTTCGCGGTTGAGCAGAAACTGCAGCAATTCAACAATGCTCGGGTCATCATCAACGATCAGGATTTTAGCCATAAATAACCTTATATCGGATCGTCGCCGATTGCAATAAGAAGTTCTTGAATTTCGCCGGTTGGGGGCTTATACATGTAGCGTATGGCGCGCATTCTTGTCGTCGAGGACGATCCGCAGGCCCGCGAAATGCTTTGTTTCCGACTTGGGAAATCGGGCTATGAAGTGGTCGCGGCGGTTGATGGCGACGATGGTCTCATGCGGGCGCTCCGCCAGCCCGACTTAATCGTCATGGATATCCGGCTGCCGAAAATTGACGGCTGGCAGCTTTGCAAAACCCTCAAGACGGAACCGCGAACGTTGCACATTCCCATTCTGATGCTTACCGGCTGCAGCCAACCTTGCCAGGAGGATTATGGGCGGCAGTGTGGTGCCGATGCCTACCTCACAAAACCCTGGGACGCTAAAGAGTTGATCGTCGTTATTCGACGTCTGCTAGCCACAAAAAAAGCCGCATGACGCTCGCGATCCCCGATTTTCAGAGACTGTCCAAATTTTCGATCGATCACGCCGTCGATGCCCTGCTTTGGCTCGACGCTGATGGGCGCGTCCTGTATGGGAATGCTTCCGCGGCTCGAATCCTGGGTGGCGCTCCGGATCAGCTCGTTGCGCAAAGCTTCTTCGAGATAGCCCCCGACCTGAATCCCGGCTTATGGCGCGAACTATGGAAAGAAATTCGTGCCCGGGGCAATTTTTCTTTTGAATTTAGTCTTCTCGGCGCCGAAAATCGTCCTCGCCAAGTCGAACTTACGGTTTACCGCTTTGAGATTGCCCCTCAGGAATTCGCCTGCGTGTTCTTCCGCGATCTCGAGGAGCGTCAGCGGTTAAAACTTATGGAACAAGAATTCGTCAGCACCGTCTCCCATGAATTGCGCACGCCTCTCACCGTTATTCGGGAAGGTGTCTCTCAGGTCGCCGACGGTTTACGGGGGGAGATCAATGATAAGCAGGCACGTGCTCTTTCCATTGCGTTAACCGGCATTGACCGCCTCGGTCGCATGATCGGTGATTTGTTGGACCTGTCTAAAATGGAATCCGACAAAGTAACGCCGCGCCGAGAACGAATCGATCTTTCCATTCTGGCGCGCGAGGTAGCGGTGACGTTTCAAACAATGGCGACGGATCGGGCCATTGATTTGCGCATCACCATTCCGGCCGGGCCTGTCATTGTTTTCGCCGACAAAGATCGCTTGATCCAAGTCCTGACGAATCTTTTGGGGAACGCCTTCAAATTTACCGAGAGAGGTCGCATCGTCCTGTCCGTTTGGATGGACCCTGGCAGCGTCAGCTGTGCGGTCGAAGATAGCGGCGTCGGGTTATCGTCGGATGATCTCGGCAAGATTTTCAGTAAATTTGAGCAGCTGGGGCGTCTGTCGGTCACCGGCGAGCGGGGAACGGGGCTGGGACTCTCGATCTGCAAAGCAATTCTGGATGTGCACAAAGGGCGAATTTGGGGCGAAAGCGCAGGGCCTTCCAAGGGTAGCCGCTTTATCTTTGAGTTGCCCCGCCAGAACGCACGAGATGTTTTTCTCGAACAACTAAGTCCCGTCCTTCAGGAAGTGGCCTTGCGGGGCGGGAGTCTTTCCACGGTGACGTTCGATATTTTCTCCGCCGAAGGCTCGACCGTTCCGGACGCTTACATTATGACGGCTCTAGAAGGTCTTGAGAATTTGGTCCGTCAACACCAGGGCCGCAAGCCTGCGATATTAATTAAGGACGTAAACGCGGTGTATTTGGCGATGCCCAGCACGGTCGCGAAGGAAGCTGACCGAATGGCGCTGCAAATTCAAACCGCGTTTCAGGAGGCACTGGCGCGCGAAGGGCTGGCCTCACGTCTCGAAACCCGGTACCGAATAGCGAACTTTCCAGACGATACCGTCGAACCTAATTCCTTCTTGAAGTCCGTTCTCCCCCACGTCGCATGACACCCAACGGGTGGCGTATTTTACTCGTGGACGATGATCCTTTGATCCTTGAGCTCGTTACGGCGCGCCTTGAAGGCCAGGGATACGAAGTAGCGACGGCCGGCGATGGGGAGAAAGCCCACCCCGTTTTCGAAGCTTTTAATCCGCACCTCGTGCTTTGCGACGTCGTCATGCCAATCGTGGATGGTCCGACTTTTTGCCATCGTCTTCGGAGCGAAGGCAAAAAAGTCCCCTTCATCTTTTTGACGGCTAAAGGTCAGTCGCGTGACGTGGTGGGAGTCCTCTCTGCTGGTGCGGATGATTATGTCATCAAACCTTTCGATCCCGCCGAATTGTCGGCGCGTATTAAAGCAATTCTCCGTCGACAATCGTCGCATCCCCCCCAAGCATAACACCGAATTGTTACCTTCTCATGTCTGGGTTGTCTGACAGAAGGGCTTAGCCTACATCTTCATGCGACCTTTTTTCCCTTGGCTCAGATACACCGTCACCGGCGGGGTCATGGTAACGTTTATGTTGCAAAGTCTGGCGGGGGCCGCCGTAGACGTTAAACCCGACGTCATCGTAGTCCCAACCAAGGATACCCCCACTAATAATACAGGTCCCACAACGCCCGATCGGGTTCTACCGGGAGAACGTCCCACAAGAAAAAGTTACTTGATCCCCGAATTAGAAATTCCTTTATTTATTATTGCTCTCAACCGTTTCGATTTATTGGCTTACGATCGGGCTACCTACGGTGTGAGCTGGCGGAATTTCCGCACCCATCTCCTGCACGGGCCTTGGGTCGTCGATCAAGATCAGTTCGCGGTCAATCAAATTGGACATCCTTACCAGGGAAGCATGTATTACGGATTTGCGCGCTCGGCGGGGTTGAATTATTGGGAGTCCTGGGTCCACAGCAATGCAGGGAGTGTTATTTGGGAGTTAGCCGGCGAAAACACGGATCCGTCGATTAATGATCAAGTTGCAAGCGGCACCGCGGGAAGCTTCATTGGCGAAGCTTTGTTCCGCTTGTCCAACCTTGTGCTGGAAGAAGGCGGACCCGAGCCCAGTCGCTGGCGGAAATTGGCCGCCGCCGCCATCTCCCCCCCGACGGAACTCAATCGGTTGGTATTCGGGAGCCGTTTTGGGCCGGTGCTGGAGAGCCGCCACCCTGCCCTGGAATCGCGTCTGCAATTGGGCTTGGGATCCAATGTAACGCGCGACGCGCCCGGGAGCACGGCCGACTTGGCGCGTTTTCCCGGCTACGGGGATTTTGAACTAACTTATGGTTTACCGGGGAAGCCCGGCTACCGGTATCTTCGGCCATTTGATTATTTCAATATCGAGGTTAACAGCGTTATTGAGAATGGACATCAATACGATGGCGGAATGATTCGCGGACTACTATTTGGCACAGATTACGAGGTGGGAGACAATTACCGTGGGATTTGGGGCCTCTACGGCAGCTACGACTATATGGCGCCTCAGGTCTACAGGCTTTCGACGACAGCTGCGTCCGTTGGAACCACGGGTCAGTGGTGGTTGTCGCGACACATTGCGTTGCAAGAGTCGGCGCTGGCGGGGCTCGGGTTTGGCGCGGCGGGAACGATCCAAATTAATGGCGATGAGAAGGATTTTCATTACGGCTTGACACCCGAGCAGCTCTTGTCGATGCGGCTTTTATTCGGCAGCCGTGTGATGTTGGACAGCACGGTACGCAATTATTATGTCACGGGGATTGGCGCCAGTAAGGCCAACGGGACCGAAACGATCCAGCAGGTAAATACATCCATTGCCTTGCGTCTTTATGGTCACCATGCGATTGCCCTCGGGTTTCTCCTCGCCCATCGCGATGCCCGGTACGATACCCTCGCCTCGCGTCGCCAGCTCATTCAGACGGTGACCCTGACCTACAACTGGTTGGGCCATCCCCACTTCGGCGCTATTGACTGGCGCAATCGCTAACCGTCAATAGGCCGGCGGAGCGTAGGTATTCAAACTTCGCATCGCGCGGCGGCCCGTACAACGAATTTCATGACGCTCACCCTTCTCGATTAACAGTAGCGTTCCAGCCCGCAGCGGCACACGCCGTCCTTCGACGATCGCTACTCCAGATCCGGCGATCACATAGAGCCATTGGTCGCTTCGTGGATGACGGTTGTCTGGCCCGCCCTCGCTATCTCCCGGCGCGATGAGCATCTCAGCAACTTGCGATCGTGGCGTGCTGCCCAGAACCGTGAATGATTTCGAACGGCCATACTGGATATGCTTCATCGTTATCCCTCCGGTTATTTGGTAGAACGCGCTTGAGAATCGCTGAGCGCCATCCAACGATCCGCTAGCGCTGGACCTGTCGCCAGGTCTTCATGTTTAAAAAAAATGAATGCCCGATTCCACTTCTGCGCTGAACATTGTTTCAGGCCGCGACGCAATTCCGCGGGCGAATAGACCGTTTTTCGCAAACGCAGGTAACCCCAAGGGCCCGTTCCCACGAACGGCATGTTTTCGACATCGGTGTCGTTGAAAACAAGCGGCGCGTGCGCGGCGGCAAGTTGTTTGAAAATATCAGCATCAAACCAAGACGCGTGGCGAAACTCGAATGCCACATGCTTGTTGGGGGGCAACAATGCCAATAGATCTTCGATCAATTTCGGATTCTTCTTTAAGAAGGGTGGAAATTGAAATAATAAGGGTCCGAGAGGTGGTCCCATCGCACCGGTTATTTCGACGAATCGTTTGACGAGGTCGGGCGTCGCACTGCTCCACCGGCGGTGAGTAATCGACCCGGGCGCCTTGAAGGCAAATAAGAATGACGGCGGTACTTGTTTTGTCCAAGAGGCAAGAACGTCGGCATCGGGGAGTCGGTAAAACGTGCTGTTGATCTCCACCGCCGAAAATCGCTTGGCATAAAAAGTCAGCATTTGATCACCCGAGATTTTTTTCGGATAGAATCGACCTTTCCAGGACGCATAAGAAAAACCGCTCGTCCCCGTGCAAAATTGAACTGTCTTCAATGTACCTCGGTTGGATTTACGGTCGCCGCGGCCGCTCGCCCGGCGATCCAGCCGGTTGTCCAGGCATTTTGGAAATTGAAGCCCCCGGTGACCGCATCGACGTTCAATATTTCGCCGGCCAGATAGAGCCCGGGGCAGCGCTTGCTCTCCATTGAGCGGAAATCGATTTCATTCAGGCGGATGCCTCCGCACGTGACGAATTCTTCTTTAAAGGCGCTTTTCCCGGTCATCACATATTGTCCATCTTTAATTTCTCCGGCGAACTGCGTGATGGCCTTGTTCGTCACATCCGCCCAACGCGTGGCGGAAGTTAAACCGGCGGGCTGGGCCAACCGTTCCCACAAACGCCGGGGCAGGCCAAAGCGTGTTTCTCCAAGGGCCGTTTTCTTTGGATGATCGCGCCGCAAGCGTTGCAACTCGGCCTTTATGGATTCTATGGTCAGGTTCGACACCCAATCCACGCGGAGGGACGTGCGATAACCACTATCGTGCAAGATCCTGGCGCCCCAGGCTGAAAGCTTGAGCACGGCCGGTCCGCTGAGTCCCCAATGTGTGATCAAAAGCGGCCCCGTTTGTCTTAAGCCGGAATCGGGGAGCGTGACGGTGGCCAGGTTCACGGAAAGCCCCGAGAGACCTTCAAGCCGGGGATCCTTAACGGTGAATGTGAATAGTGACGGAACCGGTGGGTCCATCGTATGGCCAAGTTCACGCGCCCATTGCCAGCCGATGGGGGCGCTGCCGGTGGCGAGGATTAACCGATTGGTGACGAGCAAGCGCTCGGGTCCCATGACGAGTTCGAAGCGGTCTTCCAGACGACTCAGCGATTGCACAGTCGCCGAAGTTCTCACGCAAACACCCACACGCTCAGCCTCTTGCGTCAGGCAATCGATCACCGATTGTGAGCGGTCTGTAACGGGAAATATTCGTCCGTCCGCTTCCGTTTTCAGCTCCACACCTCGCGACTCGAACCACTCGACGGTATCGCGCGGCTGAAATTGAC
>JBBQYF010000023.1:0-21104 GCA_038208955.1 Elusimicrobiota bacterium | reverse complement strand
ATAGATGTTATAGAAAAGAAGCCAAGCCATTCTGTAATATTCGGGAGTTGCTGCCTTACGGCAACCGATAACCCATACAGAGGAGGCTTGGCAATAATGAATTATACGAAGGTCGGGATAGATGCGAGCAAGGAAAAACTGGTGTGCGCATACCGAATGAATGGCGTTGGCGAAGTTCGAATGATCACCTTGGCCAATCGGAAAGAAGCGGTGAAGCCGTGGATCGAGAGGTTGCAGATGCAAGGGATCGTGCAGGTGTGCTACGAAGCGAGTTCAGTGGGGTATGAGATTTACCGGTGGGTCACAGGCTTGGGAGCGGACTGTGAAGTGGTGGCGCCGTCATTGATCCCGAAGAGGTCGGGCCGGCACGTGAAGACCGACGTCCTCGATGCTCGGGAATTGTTGAGTTTATTTGAAGCGGATCTTTTGACGTCTGTGCATGTGCCGACGGAGTCCGAGGAAGCCTTGCGGGACCTTGTGCGCAGCCGCGGGGACATGCGGAAAACCTTGACCCAGCATAAGCATCGACTGAACCAGTTGATGCAGCGGCACGGACGGATCTATCCCGGGAAGGCGCACTGGACCCAGAAACACATGAACTGGATCCATCGGGAAATATTAACGGAACAAGCGGCTGAAGCGACGAAGGCCTTTTACTTGCGCTGGGTGGAACAATCGCAAGGCGAGCTGGACCGGGTGGAAACGACGATCCGGGAGCAGACGCCGCAGCATCAGGAAACATATGCCCTGGCGCAACGATTCACAGGATTTTATGGGATCGATGTGATGTCTGGCATTGGGCTGGCCGTCGAGCTGTTGGATGTACGGCGGTTTAGCAAACCCGGGGAATTGATGGCCTTCGTGGGATTGACGGGGCGAGAATACTCCAGCGGGCCTTTGGTACGGCGGGGATCGATTACCAAGACGGGCAATGCCCGTGTCCGGCATTTATTGATTCAAGCGGCCTGGAAATATACGCGTAAGCCGTTGTGGTCTGAGCGGCTCAGGGAGCACTGGAAAACCCAGCCGGCGGCCGTGGAAACAATCGCGCAAAAGGCGAAGGAGCGGCTCTTTAAACGCTATCACCATTTGGTTAACCGCGGTAAGCAAAAGCAGAAAGCGGTGGTGGCGATTGCGCGGGAACTGGCAGGGTTTTTATGGGCGGTAGGACAGATCGAGGCTACGGCGGCTTAAGCGAGAGACGTACCGTTGTAAACGTTCTTTGATTTTGGGAAGGTTGAAGCGTCGCTGGAGGGGAACCCGGGAAAATTCCTTGCGTTACCCAATACGCGCTGCAATAGATTCCGGTAGCTCCCGACCGAATCCTGCTTCATGCGGCTCTGTGCGAAAGCGCAACCCGCGAATATGAGTTTGATTAACCGTCGAACGACTTCGGCCTTCCCTTTTGTTCTTTACAGAGACACAGACACAAAGGTCAACAACAGAATGGCGTGGACGGTTATCCCGTCGAGGATATTGACTTTTCTATATGAGGAATTTCAAAGTCCCTTTCTTGAGCGGATTCTACCAACGATTTCATAGCTCGGGCGTTTTCGAGATGAGACATTCCACCTTACAGCCGCGCGAGTGGGGGGAAATTCAGTACTCACGGTGAGTTGATGTGAGTACGGGCTCCTACATGAATACTGCCAGGGAGCCCGTCGGAAAGTCATAAGAGGATAGCCTAGAGGAAACTGCAGCCGTGCGCCATCGCGCCGGCCATACCTCCATGCGTTTCTAATACAGGGCAGAAGTTGCAGATCCGCAGGCGATCTACACATGTATCATAGTTCAAGGATTATTTGGGCTTCTTAGATAACCACATGCTTTGCGTCACCAAATAAAAAAGCCAGATCGACGAATGGGACCTGGCTTGACGGGACTTGGATATGAGCCTACCGAACGATCACAACCGTACGACGTCGACGCCAACCCCAACCAGCCCGGGGCCCGCAGTTCATACAGCAAGCGGCCGTATCGAAGAGAACCAGGGATAAAAGTGCAAACGCAACAAAATGACGAGGGCGCATGTGAGCTCCTTTTAAGACGTAGTAATCTATTTTATTAAAAGTATAGAAAAAAAATCATTGCTGTCCAGTTAACGCGACGTGTGTAGATTTTTAAAATTACATAATTTCAATCGTTTTACTTAATCTATTATACCACCCGCTACAACCATCGCATGCTTGGCACACACCAAAACAAGCCTGTCCCCCCTGGGATGGAGACAGGCTTCTCGGATACTGATGAAGCTTGGTTTTTTTACTGGGCGGTACCGGGAGCCGGTGTCGGGGGCATCGGAGTTTTGTTCCCTTGAACATCATCCCGTGTGGCCTCACGCGTTTGGGTGAGTTCCTGGTTAATAGCCTTCT
This sequence comes from Elusimicrobiota bacterium, assembly GCA_038208955.1. Taxonomy (GTDB): domain Bacteria; phylum Elusimicrobiota; class Elusimicrobia; order 2-01-FULL-59-12; family 2-01-FULL-59-12; genus JBBQYF01. The sequence continues at coordinate 18,732 of JBBQYF010000023.1, read as the reverse complement.
GCTGGTCCTTGGTGATATAGCCGCCATTCGCTTTGACGTCCGCGACTTCCTGTTGCTTCGCGTTTTTCAATGCGGCCGTCTGGTCGTTATATTGCTGCTGCGTAATTTTGCCGGACTTTAAATCCGCTTTCAGCATCCGTCGTTGATGTACCATACGGTCATTGACTTCGGAACGGCGCGGATGATGGGCATCGAACTTAGCCTCCCGATGTTCTCGGACGTCTTCACCGGCGAAAACATGGGCGGCCGGCGCCAAAACGCTCAAAGCCACCATCGTTAAAACAATTCGCTTCGTTGCAGTTTGCATATTAGACCTCCTAGTCTGTTTTATAATAAAGCTACTTTTCTTTTGACGTCTTTACACCTGTTAAATGTTCCATTTGGTCTAAAGTTATTAATCATGACCTAGGTAGGAAACCGCGGTTGGCAGCTAGCAAATCCTCCGCTACTGCAGAAACGCACCGTAAGATAGGTTCCAACATATTTGATACGCCGAATTTCATTTTACTGCTTGATTCGTGACCGGAGCTCCAGATGCCAAACGTGCTACGATATATCCAATGAGAAGACTGATCGCAACGGTTTCAGTCGTCAGTTTCTTTTTCCTCTCCGTGCACTGCACGGCGCAGGCGATTATTACAGGGCACATTGACGAATGCCCGACCTGCCATCATGCAACGCCAGACAACGATCATGACGATGAACGTTTACCCTCTCATCACGAACAAGACCATAAGCCTTGCTGCACTACGCTTTCCCAGGATTTTCCGTCTCTTGTGCCAGCCCCTGTGGCCTTAGCGCACCAGAACTTGAGTGGCACCGTCCTAGGCCCGGTGTCACTGCACTCCACGTCGATCGTTCCTTCTTTTGTGGTGGAGCGAACTAACGGGCCGCCATTCGCCCGTTTCGCTGCCATCGAGTTGTCGTCTCTTTCCCCACGCGCTCCACCCACCCTCACGAGCCTGTAAGGCTTTTTCCAGCCGCTTAGTTGTTCCGTCAAGTCTTTTGATTTTTAACTATCGATTATTTAGGTACGTCTATGAAAATAACCCCGTTAGGCCGGTTTTGTTTTTTACCGGCCATCAGTTTTACGTTATCTTTTCCGATCTTTTCCGTGTCTCCGCAAGGGTTTGACGAGGTTCAAAAAACGGTCGGCCAACGACTGGGTCAACACGTGGAATCGAATGTCTTCGGAGGACAGCGACAGCGCCGTAGCGAAGACCATCGAAGAATTGCTGCGGAACAATTGAGTGTCGATGATGCGGTTCAAATTGCGCTGCTCAAAAACGACTCCTTGCAAGCCATGTCTGAGAGCTTCGGCATTGCTTAAGCGGATGTCGTTCAAAATGGACTACTCCAAAATCCTGTTTTCTCAGCCAGCCTTCGCTTTCCCGATCGCGGGGACAAACGAATGCCGAATTTTCGATCAGCCAAAACATTCTGGATATTCTTTTCCGGCCGCTTCGCCGAAATGTCGCAGCCGCGGGGTTTGAACAGGCGAAACTTCAAACCGAAGGAGCGGTGCTCAACCTCGGCATGGCTGTGCGCGAGGCGTACTATACGCTGCAGGCCGGGCTGGAGATGTTGACCCTTTGAAAGCCATGAAAATGTAGGCCTGGTCATTAAGAAAATGCTGGCTGTTAACGAATCGACGCAAGTTTATTCCCTAAAATAATACTGGAGGTCAAAATGGATATGTCACTTTTTGGATTTTCTGGTCTTCGCGAACTGTTTAATCTTCATCCGATGTTTGTGCATGTTCCTTTAGCGCTTATACCCGCCGCATGGCTGTTCTACGCGTTGGGCGTGGCCTTGAAAAATCGCTCGCTGTTAGTCGCTGGAAGAAGCAGTTTGTACCTGGCTCTTTTGGGCACGATTCCGACGGTCTGGACGGGGTTAAATGCGATGGAAAGTTTCCCGCACAACGCTACCATCCATCACATGGCCCAGACGCACAAGGTTGTAGCCTTCTGGATCGTGGGTGGATTAGCAGTATTGACTCTTTGGAGCTTTTGGGCCGACGATCAGAAACCCCGCGGCGTCTGGGGATTTTTGGCGCTACTTGCCGGAGCATTGTTTCTGACAATGCAAAATGGCGATATCGGGGCGCGGATGGTTTATGTGCAAGGCGCAGCGGTAAAACCGGCTATCGCCGTTATCGCCCCGCCGGACGAAATTAAAGAATTCGAGGAAAATCACCATTCCAAATAATGTTTGCATACGGAATAAGCGAATAGCGTTTTGTAAAATCTACGAGATTTTCCGAGGATACTTATGACATCCATCAGATCTAAGAAAGACCGACGAGCGGCCCGGGGCCCCCTAAAAGAAATGGAGGGCGTGTTCCCGCTCATCGTTGAGAATGCGCCGGTCGGCATGATGCTCGTCGATGCCACCGGAAAGATTGTGCACGTTAATCCCAAAGCTGAAAGCATTCTAGGATACGAAAAAGGCGAACTTCTGGGTCAGATGATGGAAATGTTATTGCCCGAACGCATCCGGTCGATGCATGTCGGTCACCGGGCGAGGTTTCTCACAGATCCAAAACCGCGTCCCATGGGAGTGGGTCGAAATCTCTACGCGCTCCATAAAAGCGGGCGCGAAGTGCCGGTCGAGATTGGTTTAGTGCCCGTCGAGACACCAACGGGAAACGCGGTGTTGGCCTCCATCGTTGATATTACGGCGGCCAAAGAAGCGGCCAAAAGCATCGCGCAACTGGCGGCCGTGGTTGAATCGTCCGAAGACGCTATCATCACCCTAGGGCCTGCCGGTGAAATTCTGACCTGGAATCGTGCGGCGCAAAACCTCTATGCCTACAGCGCTGACGAAATGATTGGCCATAACATTTCTCCGATGGTTCCTCCCGACCGTATGCGAGAATTCGTCGACATGCATGAGCGGGTTCATCGAGGAGAATCCGTAAAGCAGTTGGAAACCGTGCGTCTTAGGAAGGACGGAACTCGGCTCTATGTCCTGCTTGCCATCTCACCACTTTTTAACGAAGACGGTAGTTTCCGCGGCGCGGCAACGATCACGCATGACATTACGGCCAGGAAGCGCCTTGAGCAAGACTTTCTCTTTGCCGTTGAAATGGAACAGAAACGGATCGGCCAGGACCTGCATGACAGTTTAGGGCAACAACTTTTGGCAGTTTCATTTCTATGCAACGTTCTAAAAAAACAACTCGCTGCGCAGGCTAGGGCGGAGGCGTCCGAAGCGGCTCGTATCGAAGATCTCCTGAACGAGGCAAAAGCGAGTTTGCGGCGGTTGACGAAGGGGCTTTATGCTCCGGACTTAGAATCTCGTGGGATCGGAGCCTGTTTAAAGGAAATGGTTGACCTTGTCCATGGAACCAACTCTATCCCTTGTCAATTTGAAGGCGATGCGACCCTCAAGCTCACGGATCGTTCGCTTTCAGAGAATTTGTACCGTTTGGCTCAGGAGGCTTTGAACAACGCGTTGAAACATAGCCTGGCCAAAAACATCACGGTTTCGTTCAAAAAAAATGCGGGACGCGTGTCCCTTGCCATTCGGGACAATGGCATCGGCTTGTCTGAAGAATCCCTTTCCACGTCGGGTTTGGGACTTCGAACCATGCGATACCGAGCGCAGGTCATCGGAGGATCATTGGAAATCCGGAAGTCTGAAAATGGCGGCACGCTCATCGCTTGTTCAGTGCCCGTCGCATGAACAGAAAGCTAAAAATTTTCCTTGTCGACGATCACAGCGTGGTCCGTGAAGGAATGAAGCGCTTGATCGCCTTGGAGAAAGATTTTGAAGTTTGTGGTGAAGCGGAAGACGCCTCAACCGCCATGCGGAGTATCGTCACGAGCAAGGCGGATCTCGCCCTAATTGATATCGGACTCAAAGGAACGGGGGGACTGGAACTCATCAAAAGTTTGAAACAACGCGTTCCGCGGCTTTTGATATTGGTCATGTCGATGTTTGAAGAATCGATTTACGCAGAACGCGCGCTGCACGCCGGTGCAAAAGGCTACATCATGAAACATGAACCGGCCGAAAACGTGATCATCGCGCTGTGCCACGTAGCGAATGGGAAAACCTATCTCAGCGCCGTGATGTCTGAGCGGATGCTCGATAAGATGTCGGCTGGCGAAACGCCAGTCTCCCCGCTCGATGTATTGAGCAACCGCGAGTTGGAAGTCTTTGAGTTTCTCGGTAAGGGACTCAAGCCAGGCGCCATTGCTGAAGAACTTCACCTGAGCGTCAAGACCATTGAAACCTACCGCGACCAGATTAAGACGAAACTCAAACTGGACAACGCCGCCGCGCTTACCCAGTATGCCATGTCTTGGGCAAGCAATCGTCTGAAGTAAGCCCGCCGCACCCCGCCGTAAAGCATAAAGCACTTTTTCTTCCTCCGTCAATTGACGGGTAAAACTTCCCATGATTCGTCCTATGTTGCCGCGCGACGATGGTTGTTATCGTGATTGAGAGAAACCCAATGCAATGACTACGTCAATCGCCAAGGTCTTCATCGTCGACGACCATCCAAGAATGCGAGAAAGTCTGCGCAAACTTGTGGATTTCGAAACAGATCTGTGTGTCTGTGGAGAGGCTGGCAACGTCGTAGACGGACTCTCTGGAATATTGCAGTCGGGTCCCGATGTCGCGATCGTGGACCTCGAGCTTGGAAGCGAAACCGGTCTCGAGTTGGTCGAGCAGCTTGTTCGGGCCGGGAGCAAAGTCCCAGTGATGATTTTATCGATGCATGCCGAATCAGTATACGCGGAACGAAGTTTAAAAAAGGGCGCCGCCGGATACATGATGAAATCGGAGTCGTCTGAGCAAATCTTGCATGGACTGCGCCAGGTGCTTCAGGGAAAAATTTATTTGAGACCTACGATGCAAATCGAAAGAGAACAGTGGGCTCACTAAGAAGACGCCGCAGCAACGTTCGTAGCCGTACCCGATACGTCGGGAAAGACACTAAGGAGACACAATGAAAAAACAATGGATAGGCGTAATGGCCGTAGTCGTCGCAATCAGTGGTTCTGCAATTGTTGTCCATGCCAATATGGCAGGGATGACAGGCATGTCCTCAATGATGAGCATGCCACAAACAGCCGCGGATCATACCGCCATGGCCGCTAATTACACGAAAAAGGCCGCGGAATACCGGCAAGATGCGGATTTCCATCGCCAGATGCTGGCTGATTACAAAAAGGGCGTGGCCGTGAACCCGAAAGATACGAACGAAAATCCGTGGACTGCAAAAGAACGGGTGCATTGTCAGAAATTCATCACCGAGGCGGACGAGTTGGCGACCAATGCCGATCAATTCGCTGCCTTTCACACGATGCGGGCCAAAGAATTGCAAGGGCAGTAAGGACTCTGGCGGAGCAGCAGACCTGGAGTCGGTTTCTCCGCCATCCTTAACTAACTAAACAAAGGTCATCCGAGAGTATCTGGATGATCAAATTTGACTGAAAAGGAGATTGTTATGAATAAGACACACGTCGCGCTATTCGCCGGATTCTTTCTTGTTGGGTCGGCATTCGCAGCCAGTAAACCACCGATCCCGTCACCGGAGCCAAATTTCACGGACCCGGGCACGCCAGAAGAACGAAAGGCCTACAAGATTGCGGTTCTAGAAAATGAAATCGTCCAGGACCAATATATTATTGGCAACCCGGGAGGCGGAAAACAATTGGAAGTCAGCCAGCGAACAAAAATTGCCGAAAAGGACTTAAAGAATAACCGGTTGGTTCTTGAGAACATCAAAAACGGCAAAGACATGGAAGTCTATTTTTGTTCGAAGTGTGGAAGGGAGTACATGAAAAAGGGAACCTGTCCTCATTGCCAAGTAGCTTTGGTCCCGTTATTCCCAACAGGAAAAGGTAATTCACTTCGACCCTCGACGGTCCTCGAAACAGACTAAGCGGGAAATCAGAGTAGGAGAACAAGGGGAATCTCCGCGGCGCGATACGGCAAGGGAGCAGCGCATCGAAAGCCGCGGGGATATCGGCCACTTAAAACGTAACGCATGCAACGGAATCGGAGGAAACTGCGATGAAGGATCCTGTTTGTGGTATGAGCATCGACGCAAAAACAGCCGCGAGCCAGGTTGAGTATAAAGGCACGACCTATTCATTCTGTAACGCCAGTTGTAAGACGAAGTTCGACAAGAATCCGGAGCAATACGCGGGGAAGACTGAAAGCACCAAAGGGTCCTCCTGCTGCGCATAGCCGGAGTGTCTACAAGGAAGGTAATCCATGAATTACTCTAAACACGCACGTTTTGGAATTATTGTTCTCGCGGCCGGGTGTTTGTGGGGTGCAACGTTCCCGGCCGGTGCAGCAGACCAGGATCACGAGGCCCATCACGCGCAAGATTCCTCATCACCGCCGGACCCACACGGTCCACTGGCTCCGTTGGCTCAGGCATTAGACCAGAATCACGGAACCACGCAGAGTAAAAGTCAGGTAAAGAAAATGAAAATGAGTCCTTCTCAAGGGACAACGCCAGCGATGAGCATGCCCGCTGCGGGCGGCGGAATGTCGGGTGGAATGATGGGGATGGGGCCAAGTGGCGGCGTGATGAAGGCAATGGAGCCGATGATGGCCTCCATGATGGGATCGATGGGCCAGGGTCCGGAGCAGAGTAGTGGTCCGGGAGCGGCTAGCGATCTCACGGTTCCGGAGCGACCCGGGATCCCCGGAGCTTCCCATATCTTCCACGTTGGAGCCACGGGATTTTTTCTAGACCATCAAGATGTAGTGCCGCTCAGTCAAGAACAGCAACAGTCGTTAAATCAGATCAAAGTCAACTCGCTTTTTGATCAATCCAGTCGGGACCGAAAAATTGCCCAGGCCGAACAGGAGTTGTGGTCCCTCACCAGCGCGGATACACCAAACATCAAAGCCGTTGACCGCAAAGTCAAAGAAATAGAGACATTGAAGGGAGACGAACGAATCGCATTCATTCGTTCGATAAACGAAGCCGCCAAACTTTTAAGGCCCGACCAGCGGGCCGTTATACTCGGCCGAGCGTCGCCCCAAAATTCGATGGGCTCCATGGGTGCTGGAGCGCCGCCCCCGCAGCCGATGGGATCTCCGCCAACTCCAACCGGAATGCCCGCCGGGAATGCGTCCAATGCAAAGGGAATGGCAGGCGGAGCCATGAAGATGGATCAGGGTGAAATGGGAGGAATGCCGCCTCCGCCCGGATCACCGATGGGGGCAGCACCAATGGGCGGGACCTCGCCAAGCCCTAGCCAGCCCACCAAGTCTGGAAGCATGGGGGATATGTAAAAGTGCGAGCGCCCCTACGAATATCGGCGCAGATACTTTTAATCAGCGGACTAATTTCCTGCGTAGTGCTGGCACGGGCCGATTTATCGCCTGAGGAACATGCTAGCCACCATGGGGGTCCTCCCGTCAATACTCCTGGTGGGCCAGAGGCGGCCGGAGGCATGGCCGGTCCACCCGCAGGCGCACCCGGTGGCGGGATGATGGCCGGAATGGGCGAGATGATGGAGAAGATGGGGAAAGCTCCTCGATAGGAATTCTATCCTTCTCTGATGGATCTACCGAAGCTTTCGGACGAACAACGTGCCGAACTGCAAACCAAAGCTCACCAGCGAATGCAATCTGGCGTCGCTCAGATGAACCAAGGCCTCATCGATTTAACTCAATTGGCTTCCGGAGATGATTACCGGGCGATGCAGAAAGCGACCCGACAAATCGGCGAAGGTCTTTCAATCCTGCAAAGCGGGCTAGCGACGCACCAGCTCTTAGCCGAAGGAAGAGCCCCGAGAACAATTGCACTGGACTGGTTCAAGCGCGAGATGAGCCTTGTCACTCCGGTAGGGAATGAAGACACGCATAGCGATCGTGGCCTCTCAATCTTGCATCTCTTCACAATGGCGCTGCTTGTTGCGTTCGCCTTTGCGATGCTGGCCATGTATTACTTCAAGATGCGGCGGGCCGCAGCGCTCTTTGGACGGATCGATCCGGACAAAGGATCTCCACCGCCGGGATCGTCGCCGCCGCTCAGCGGCGGACCAGCCATATCGGGATGAAAACACCAACCCCCGGCGAACCGGCCGTCGGGAAACCGTCGGCGCCGCGTTCAGCGGGATCTCCTTTAACAGCGAAGTGGGTGGGCAAGCTGCGCGTCGAGAACATCGTCACCGAAACGCCTTCAGTCCAAACGTTTCGCTTAAGGCCGCCCGACGGAGGGCCGCTGCCATTCACGTATACGCCGGGCCAGTTCCTCAACATCGCCTTCGGAATCGGCGGCGCGCGCATGAATCGCTCGTATTCCTTCTCGTCGTCACCGCACGAGCGTGATTATGTTGAACTGACCATAAAGCGCGAGGATCGCGGCGCTGTCTCGCGCCATATCCATGACCTCCTCAAGGTCGGCGACGAGATCGAAGCGGGCGGCCCGGTCGGCAAGTTCACTTTTAACGGAACCGAGGCGGAGAGTATCGTTCTGCTTTCGTCGGGGATTGGCATCACGCCGATGATGAGCATCGCCCGGTATCTCACAGAGCAGTCATGGCCCGGCGATATCTTTTTTATCTACTCCTGCCGCACCGAGGCCGATTTTTTGTTTCAAAAATATCTCGCCGCGTTGGAGCAGAGCAATCCGAAGCTGCACGTCGTGGTCACGATGACGAAACCGGGGCCGGACTGGAAGGGGCCGCGCGGCCATTTCACGAAAGAGTTGCTCAATAATACGGTGCCGGGTCTTGCCGCGCGGCGAGTTCACGTCTGTGGGCCACCGACGATGATGGACGCGACCAAGGCGCTTCTCATCGAGAGCGGAGTGACTTCGGAGAATCTGAAGACAGAGGCGTTCGGAGCGGTCAAACCCGCCCCTGCCGCGCCCGGTACCACGATCAAACCAACCGCCGCTGCGACCGGCCCGATGGTAAACTTTTCGACAAACAATAAGTCCGCCAAAATCCACGACGGTCAAACCATCCTCGAACTCTCCGAAGAACTCGGCATCGGCATCGAGTTCTCCTGCCGCGTTGGCACCTGCGGAATATGCAAGGTCAAGATGACGTCAGGAGAAGTGGACCAGGAAGTCCAGGACGCGCTCGACGAAGCCGACAAGAAAAACAGAATCATCCTGGCCTGTCAGGCGAAGCCAAAAACCGAAGTAACGGTGGAGGCCTAGCCATGAAAAACACCGAACGTTTCATTGTCGCCAGCATTTTCGCGTTGCTGATGTTTGGCTGGCTGGGCTTCCTCTTCCATGTCTCACCGCGCTTTGCGGGGAGCGGCCTCGGCGCGGTGTTTGGCATCTCAGGAGCCGTTCTGATGCTCGTGCCGCTGATCTATGTTTTGGTCAAGCGCATCCCATTTTTCAAACAACACATCACTTCGCATGTTTCGCCACAAACGTGGCTGTCGGTGCATATCTACACCGGCATTGTAGGATCGCTTCTCGCACTCATCCACACGGGCCACAAATATAACAGTCCGCTCGGCATCGCCCTCACCGCGACGATGCTGCTCGTCGTCGTGACAGGGTTTATTCTTCGCTATCTAACACCCTTCGTTAATCTTGATATCAAGGACAAACTATTGCTCTTGCAGACCGCGCGGGGCGATCTTGACAACGCTTGGGGCGTCTTAGAGATGTCTGCCGCGGAAAGAAAAGGTCTTCCGAAAGCGCCGTGGCTCACCGCCGGCCTGGATTCCCTCGGGATGTCGATCGCAACGGACAATCCGGCCGGTAAAGTCACCACTCTCGCCGAAGGCGTGGCCGATCTGGAGTATTCGATTCGCTCGCATGAACTTTTGAAAAGCTGGTTTTCAGGAGCATTGACGGCGCATATCATCCTCGCGGTGGCTATGTATGCGCTGCTCGGGTTGCACATATGGTCAGGAATCCATTTCGGCTTGCGGTGGTTCGCTTAACGGCGCGCGATGAAAAAGACTATTGCCGCCGGAGTCGTTTTGGTCGCACTGGGAATCGTCGGTGCGAACCTATGGAAGAGCGATCTGAATCAACCAACGACATGGCAGAAGGCGGCACGGCCGGGCCCCTTATCCGCCGCCCATGCGTTCATGGGAAACGATTGCGCTGCCTGTCATACCGCAGGACGAGGCCCCGATCCGGCTAAATGTATTGCCTGTCATGCGAACGATGAAGCGCTTCTTAAGCGCCAGCCTACCGCATTTCACGCTCAGATCTCGAGCTGCAAGGAGTGTCATCAAGAACACCAGGGCGGGGATAAACCTCCACTTAAAATGGATCACGAGGTGTTAGCCCGATTGGGCGTAAAAAAGGATAAAGAAAAGAATCAGTGGTCGCCTCAGAACATCATGCAGGAAGCCGAACTTTGGAACTATGTGAAAACAGTGGAAGCCCAATTGCCGAAAGTGAACCCGCATGAATCGGCTCTTGTTTCGACCTTGAATTGCGCGGCGTGCCATAGCAATCAGGATAAGCATCGCGGATTTTTTGGAAGCAATTGTCTCAACTGCCACACAACCCAAACATGGAAAATTCAGGGATACAGGCATCCGTCCCCGACTTCGATGGCATGCGCTCAATGCCATCTGGCGCCTCCTAGTCACTACATGATGCACTTTCAGATGATCTCCATGAAGATTGCGGGAAAACCACATGCGCACGTGAATGAATGTTATCAGTGCCATCAAACGACGTCTTGGAATGATATCCAGGCCGTCGGATGGTACAAGCATCACTGATGCCGAGATGAAATGTTAAAGCGTTTTCTATCGCTTCTCTATGTTGCAGGGGTTCTGGGTGCCCACGGTACAGGCACCGTCTGGGCGGAGTCTTCGTCAAAATCATCTAACCAGAGTGGGTCTTCAGACATTATTCACCTGGTCATTCAAAAAAAAATGATTCGTATCGGGGGTCAGGAAGTGACCGCCACAGCCGTCAATGGAACGGTCCCGGGACCCTTGCTGCATTTTCACGAAGGCGAAATCGTTACGATCCAGGTGACCAACGATATGAAGGAGACCACGTCGATCCATTGGCACGGAGTGATCGTACCTACGGATATGGACGGCGTTCCGGGCGTCAGTTTTGCTGGAATCAAGCCAGGGGAAACGTTTGTGTACCGCTTTAAAGTTCGTCAAAGCGGAACATATTGGTATCACAGCCATTCCGATCTTCAGGAACAATCCGGTCTCTACGGACCGATTGTCATTGAACCGATTAAGAAAGACCCGTTCGCCTTCGACGAGGACCATGTCGTGATGCTCTCAGACTGGACAAATGAAAACCCAAAGCGGGTTCTTAGCCACTTAAAGAAAATGAGTTCGTATTACAACTTTCAGCAGCGCACCCTCTTTGACTTCTTCCGTGACGTGTCGCAGGGTGGATGGCGCAAAACGTTCGCCGAACGCGCGACATGGGGGAAAACACGGATGGATCCCACCGATATCGCGGACGTGACGGGATACACGTACAAGTATCTCGTGAACGGTCAAACGCCGGAAACCAACTGGACCGCACTTTTCAAGCCAGGAGAGCGCATCCGGTTGCGCTTTATTAACGCCGGGGCAATGACGTACTTCGATGTTCGTATCCCGGGCCTTCGGATGACGGTGGTGCAAGCTGACGGTCAGAATGTGCAGCCGGTGGTTGTGGATGAGTTTCGCATCGCACCCGCGGAGACCTACGACGTGATCGTCCAGCCACCCGATGAGCGGGCTTACAGTATTTTTGCCGAGACAATGGACCGAAGCGGGTATGCGGCCGCTACTCTCGCGCCGCGCGATGGCATGCGAGCGCTGATCCCCGAGAGAAGACAGCGTTCGCTGCGCACGATGGCGGATATGGGCATGGGTAGCGGCATGGGCAAGGGCGATTCTCCCAGCATGCCAGGGATGAAAATGTCCGCCACCCAATCGGAAAAGCCGGCGTCGCCCAAGATGGCCGGCATGGAGATGCCGGAAAAGAAGGCCCCTTCTACGCCAGAGATTATGTTGCCGGTGGTGCCTGCGCCAAGTCACTTTGGGCCAGGGAATTCCATGATCGCGATGCAGCCTGAAAGCAGACTCGGTGAACCCGGCGACGGCTTGGGTGGAGACGGCCGCAAGGTGCTCGTTTATACCGATCTGCGGCGACTGGCGCCAGAGGAGGATCAAGGAGAGGCGTCGCGCGAAATTGAATTGCATCTCACGGGGAATATGGACCGGCAGATGTGGTCTTTCAACGGGATACAGTACTCGGCCGCCGTCGCCTCGATCCCGTTTCGTTTGGGCGAGCGGCTCCGCATGACGCTTGTGAACGACACGATGATGGACCACCCCATCCATCTCCACGGGATGTGGATGGTGCTCGAGAATGGAACGGGGAAATTCGAGCCGAGAAAGCACACGATCAACGTCATGGCGGGCGAGAAGTTGTCGGTTCTAGTGACACCGGACGAACCGGGAGAGTTCGCCTTTCACTGCCACTTGCTCTATCACATGGACTTGGGAATGTTCAGAGTCGTCTCGGTATCCAGTGCGCCTGTACCGGGACAGCCATGAGACCTAAACGAGGTTTCGCGATCGCGCTGTTCGTGATCCTGGCTAGACCCGCACTTTCATTCGCCGACGGACAGATTCATAGCCTCGTGCAGATCGACCAACTCGAATACGGCTTCGATAACAAGGGCGCAAACGCCATCCGATTCAATGGATTCGGATGGGTGGGTGGAGACTTCAACAGATTCTGGTTCAACACGCAAGGAACCCAGGTTGATAAAGGCCCGTTGGAAGATGCCGATGTCCAAGCGCTCTACGGTCGTCTGGTCGCGCCGTTCTGGGATCTTCTTACCGGGCTCCGGTACTTTGATCCCAGAGCGAGCGAGCCCTCACGGGGATCTGCCGTCCTCGGCATTCAGGGCTTAGCGCCGTACTGGTTCGAGGTTCAAGCATTTAGCTTCATCAGCAGCAAGGGTGACGTCTCCGGCCGCCTGGAAGTTGAATACGAACTTCTCCTCACCCAGCGATGGGTTTTGGAGCCCCGCATGGAAACCAATGTGGCGGTACAGGATGTGAAAGACATGGGCGTTGGGAGCGGCTTTAATGACCTGGAACTCGGTCTCAGGCTGCGGTATGAGATCCGCCGCGAATTGGCTCCCTACATTGGAGTTTCATCGGATCGGCAATATGGTGAAACCGCCAGTCTGGCTAGAGACCGTGGGGAAGATCCCCATAGCCTTCGGTTAGTGCTCGGTATTCGCGCATCGTTTTAGTGGTTACTAGAAAAACATAAAGGAGATCTAAATGAAAAAGATGAATGTGTTAGCGGTAACAGTAGCCCTTGGAATAATGGCTGGAGCCCTTTGGGCCGACGAGGCGATGGACCCGAATATGTCCATGTCGAAAAGCATGTCAGCCAGTGAGCATAAAAAGCATAAGCACACAAAGAAAGCGACAACGTCCCAGGCTACTACGGCGGAAGGCACTGTGCCTGCCGCTCCCGGAACTAAAAAAGCGCCCAATCAGCCTGAAAGCGGAGCGTCCCAAGATGCCTCCAGCATGGGAAATATGGACATGAAGAAATAAAGCGGACTTTTGCAAATTAGAAACAAACCATAAGGAGATCACAATGGCAAGTCTCAAGACATTTGTTTTCACAGCAGCAGTCATGGGAATGATGACGGGCGTCCTTCGGGCCGACATGAATGATTCCATGAACATGCCACAAGATAAAACCGTGAAAACGGAATCCATGCCCAGCACGGACCAACCGACGCCCATGCAACACAAAAAGCACAAGCACGGAATGAAAAAGCATTCTTGCGATCCCGCGACAGAAACGGGATGCACCGCTCAAGGCAAGATGGGTGGCATGCCGAGTGATATGGGTCCAGGAGGTAGCATGGGTGGTATGGGATCCGGCGGACAGACTAACACTGACACGCCGCAAGATCCAAAAACTGCGCCCATGGGACATATGTAAAAAAGAAGAGGGATATCATGGAAACCGAAATGGAAGTTCTGGAAGTCCGGCGTACGGTGCGTGTACCGCATCAAATCGGATTGCACAACCGGATGGCGAGGGCCTTCGACAAAATCGCCCAGAGCTTCCATTCGGACATTCTCCTTCGATCGGGCGCATTGCGCATTGATGCCAAGTCATCCGCAATGGCGTTCTTCGTCATCGGCGCATTCCAGGGCGAATTATTGGAACTCTCGGCCCGCGGTCAAGACGCGCCGCAAGCGATTCAGGCGCTGCTGAAACTATTTGTAAGGAGGTAGCTGTTATATGAAACGACATGGTTTATGGATGCTCCTGGGTTGTCTATTACCGTTGCTTCTTATCTTTCTTTTCCCGCTTCTAGGAATACGAGGGAACTGGCAGTTTTTAATCTTTATTTTACTGATGTTCGCTTGCCATCTGGGGATGAGCGGGCGTCATCATGCAGAAAACCATTGTGAAAAAGGGGAAGATCATGACCATCATCAAGGTTAGACGATTTGGATGTGCGGTGGGGACGACGATGGCATTGCTTTACCTGGGATGCGTTGTCGTCATGGCAATATCCGGACGTCAGGGCACAGTATTCCTGTTCGATAGCCTTCTGCATGGCTTGGATGTCAGTCCAATAGTGCGGATGCAGATGCCGTTATTGGAAATGATCATGGGCCTAATCGAGACCTTTATACTGGGCTGGCTTGTCGGAGCTACTGTCGCAAGCTTTTATAACTATGGATCCTCGACAAAATGTTGTCACGAATGAGACGAATGAATGCCGAGAGCCGAAAGCTCTGCATGAAAGGAGACCCTCTAATGAAGAAAAAAATGACGGAGAAAAAATGCTCCAGTTGCGCGATGCCAAAAAGCAAATGCAAGTGCTGCTAGAACGAATTGGCCACCGGCCGGTTTTCATTCTGAATGAAGCACCCCTTACGAGGGGGGTGCTTCTGACCGCACAAACAAGGAGTCGATATTATGGGAAATAGCCCTGTTGTAACGAAAAAAGAAGACCCGATGAAGAACATGACGCAAACAAAACCGACGAGCGAGGAGGTAGCCAAAAAGGCTTACGCCCTTTATGAAAAAGAGGGCCATCCGGACGGACACGAAAAGCAGAATTGGTTGGAAGCTGAAGCCCAATTATCTAAACCCATGTCCGACCACCCAAAAGACCACGCCGATCATCACGCACACATGGCGGCGGATTTTCGTAAACGGTTCTGGATTTCACTCGCCCTGACCCTGCCGGTCCTTGGCCTTTCACCGATGCTCCAAAAACTGGTGGGAATGCGGGATACCTTCCATTTTTCCGGTGATGTTTACGTTTTGTTTGGTCTATCGTCCGCCGTCTTTTGGTATGGAGGCTGGCCTTTCCTTGTGGGATTGTTCGAGGAGTTGAAAACCCGTAAGCCTGGGATGATGATTCTCATCTCGGTGGCCATCGCCACCGCGTACCTTTACAGTAGCGCCGTGGTGTTTGGCCTTACCGGTAAGATGTTTTTTTGGGAGTTGGCCACTCTTGTCGACATCATGCTACTCGGGCATTGGATTGAAATGAAATCCGTGATGGGAGCTTCAAGGGCTCTGGAGGAGCTCGCGAAACTTATGCCCTCCGACGCCCATAAAGTGATGCCGGACGGCAGTGTGAAGGACGTGCCGCTCGGCGAATTGAAGCCGAACGATAAAGTTCTGATCAAACCGGGTGAAAAGATTCCTGCTGACGGTGCGATTCTTTCCGGTGAGAGTTCGGTCAATGAAGCGATGCTCACCGGGGAGTCGACTCCTACGGCCAAAAAGACCGGAGGAAAAGTGATCGGTGGGTCCATCAACGGGGAAGGCTCGCTCACCATTGAGGTGAAAGGCACGGGCAAGGATTCGTATCTGTCTCAGGTCATTAACTTAGTCAAGCAGGCTCAAGAAAGTAAATCGAAAACCCAAGACCTAGCCAACACCGCTGCGTTTTGGCTCACCATCATCGCCCTAAGCGGAGGAGTGATCACCTTGTTCATCTGGCTCGGTCCGATGGGCAAAAGTTTCGCCTTCGCGATCGAGCGCGCCGTCACCGTAATGGTGATTGCCTGTCCGCACGCCTTGGGTTTGGCGGTGCCGCTCGTGGTGGCCGTCTCGACCGCTGTGGCCGCCAAGAACGGCCTGTTGATTCGTAATCGTGTGGCTTTCGAAGGCGCGCGAAAGCTGCAGGCCATTATCTTTGACAAGACGGGGACGCTCACAGAAGGGCGCTTTGGTGTGACGGATACCCTACTGTTTTCAGCAGACATCAACGAAGAGACGCTACGCCGGTACGCGGCTTCGGTCGATGCCAATTCCGAACATCCGATTGCCAAGGCCATCGCCGCCGCCTCCGACAAAAAGTCGCCGGTTGAAGGATTTAAAGGCCTCACGGGCAAAGGAGCGGAAGGCCGGGTTGAAGGCAAAGAGATTAAAGTGGTCAGTCCCGGCTTTCTACGTGAGCAAAATATCGCGATGACCGACAAACGCGTCGAACAGCTCCAAGCGCAAGGTAAGACAGTGGTGTTTGTCCTCGTGGATGGAAATTTGAAAGGGGCGATTGCGCTCGCCGATATCATCCGGCCCGAGTCGAAGCAGGCCATCGCAGCGCTTAAGGAAATGAAGATTCGTTGCATGATGCTCACCGGGGACAACAAGCAGGTCGCCCAATGGGTCTCCGACCAAATCGGACTGGATGAATACTTCGCCGAAGTCCTCCCCCAGGACAAAGCGGCCAAAATCAAAGAAGTCCAGTCCCGCGGCCAGCTGGTTGGAATGACAGGCGACGGAGTGAATGACGCCCCTGCTTTGGCGCAGGCGGATTTGGGGATCGCCATTGGAGCGGGCTCGGACGTCGCCGTCGAAACCGCCGACGTTATTCTCGTGAGGAGTAATCCGTCTGACGTGGTGGCCATCCTAAAACTGTCACGCGCCACGTACCGCAAGATGGTGCAAAACCTTTTTTGGGCGACGGGCTATAACGCCTTCGCTATTCCTTTGGCGGCGGGCGCGCTGTACGCCTGGGGAGTATTGCTTACTCCGGCCTTGGGCGCGGCTCTCATGTCCGCTAGTACGATCATTGTCGCGATCAACGCGCGATTATTGAGAATTAATAAATAGACTTCATGAGAAGTCGGAGTTTAAATGTGAACCAGCGAAGAGCGGAAACATTAAATTGCACGCTCCAGCGATCTCAGGCACAGGATACGAATTTTGGTGAGTAGTACATCTTTCAAAATGGAAAAAAGAGCCAAACATGAATAAGAGAATACGATTGGCGATTGCAATTGCATTGAGCTCGATGGCCATCGGGTGGACTGCGGATAGTCCCGTGCAAAAGGTCTCCATGGCGGAAGCTCGTGCCATCGCTTTGAATGTTTATTCGGGCAAGATTGAAAGCGAGGAGCTTGAGAATGAACATGCGATGTCGGTCTATTCATTTGATATTCGGCGCGGGAGACACGGGCGTGTCCATGAAATTCAAATCTCAGAGAACACGGGCAAAGTGGTGAGTCATACGATCGAAACGGTTAAACAAGAGGCCGATGAGAAGGCTTCTGAGCAGGGAACAAAATAAGAGAAGCTTTTTTAAATGGTTTATGTTTTATTCCTTTTAGCGGTTCCGGCAGAT
The DNA here is from genome assembly GCA_038208955.1 of Elusimicrobiota bacterium. Taxonomy (GTDB): domain Bacteria; phylum Elusimicrobiota; class Elusimicrobia; order 2-01-FULL-59-12; family 2-01-FULL-59-12; genus JBBQYF01. The sequence goes on along the minus strand of JBBQYF010000023.1, from coordinate 1,156 downwards.
GATATTTTTATTGATTAACGACCCTCGCACACTTTTTCAAAACTCGAGGAAATAACACAAAAATGAACGAGTGGTTTATATACGCCGTGGGCGCTGCGATCCTGTATGGGCTGCATCAAATATTTACGAAGCTTGCCTCAAGCCACATCGGGGACGGCATCGGTGGTTTTGTCGTAGAGACTACAGCCGCCGCGACGATTGCGATTTATCTCATTGTTTTAAGGTTCTCTGGAAAATGGAATCAGGGGGTAAGCGTCGCAGGCGTGCGCTGGTCCATGCTTACGGGAATCTGTGTGGGACTTGGAACAATTTTATTTTTTCTACTCTTCCAAAAAGGCGGACCCTTATCGGCGGTTCCCATGGTGCTGGCCGGCGGAGCGGCATTGATGGCTCTTACTGGAATCCTTTTATTTAGAGAGCCGGCGACGCTACCCAGAGTCTTCGGAATCGTTTTCTCGCTCGTGGGATTGTTTCTTCTTAAATACACCCCAGCAAAATAGGAACCGTTCGCGTGCGTGCTGATGCGACAGGTCGGTTTATGCGGCGAGTTGGTTATATTGTGTTAGGGCGGGAAACTTCAAAGAGAATTGGGTATGACCCGGCTGGCTTTGGACTTCGATCGTACCAGAATGCTTGGTAACGAGTTCGTGAACCAAAGCCAAACCTAAACCAGTACCTTCCCTCACGGGCTTGGTCGTAAAAAGGGTTCAAAAATACGAGAAATGTTTTCCGTCGGTATCCCGCTCCCAGTGTCCGAGACCCTCAAATGGACCCAAACGACGGCTCCCTGTTGAAGGATTTCACTCTGGACAGTCACTATGCCCTGCCTGGCAACGGCATCGATTGCATTGCCAAGCAGATTGATAAGCATTTGTTGGATTTGATTGTGATTTCCTGAAATCTGAGGAAGATTCGGGGCCCGTATCTGTCGAATTTCCACTTGAGCCATTTTGGCTTTAGGCTCGATCAGCGACAACGCCCCGTCAAACGTATCGTTAATATTCATTGGCTTGAGTTCGGGTTTTGAACTTCTGGAAAAGGTTAAAAGATCGTGAACGAGACTTTTGCAGCGAAGCGCTTCGCGTTCGATAGACTTTAGCGCTTGTCGATTAAGATCATCGGCTGGTAAACGGTGCAAAACACCTTGAGCAAATCC
>JBBQYF010000022.1:0-21142 GCA_038208955.1 Elusimicrobiota bacterium | reverse complement strand
CATCATCACGATGGCATGCTTTCATCGGGACAAGTAGCCGAAAATATCTTACGCCAGTTAACCGGTGGATCGTTGGCTCAAAATATTTGGAGTTCAGTTGATGGGAAAATAAGTGCCCGCATCTTATATTTTCCCGAATTCCTGCGTCATCAATACCGTTCAGTCAAAGGAGGCGCCATTGTTTGGGGATTACAAGCGCTCCAGCAAGACGATGTGGATATTTTCATCTACACGGATACGGACCTATCGGCTGACCTTCGGCTGATCGGGCTGCTTTTCCCCCCATTATCTAAAGGAAAAGAAATCGTTATCGGTTCGCGTCTTCATCCGGATTCTGTACTGGGGCTGCGACCCCGGTTCGGTGTATGGTCTAGCAAGGTCTATTCTTGGGTCGCTCACCGGCTTTTGCCTTTGGGAGATGTGGAAGACATCCAGTCCGGTTTCAAATTGTTTACCCGGGCGATCATCGATAGAATTCTTCCCGTCGAAAAAGGACCGGACGCATTGGGGTGGACGCTCACCAAAGAGTTTGACTATGGCGCTTCTTTTGACAGTCATCTTTTGGCTCGCGCCACATTGGCTCGTGGCCCAGCCGTCTTGAGCGAAGTTCCGATCGTCTGGATCGACTCAAGACCCGCCTCTATTTTTCAAGGGAGTCGCTTTTTATCAGCATCCGTTCGTATGGTTGCCGGTTTGGTCAAACAGCGTGGCTATATTGCCAAGGAACGAGAACGCCTTTCACGACGATGAGAAACTAACCATAACGAATTGGCGACGAGGAGGCCTTCGAAGGGCTTCCGGTATCGACCTTCACTGGGCGAAACAGCCAGCCCGAAAAGCAGAAACCAAATTGTGAGCGATAGAATGGGCATTAAGCTGAATTCCTTGCGGACAAGGAGAATAGCGTTGCAGGCTAACACGATCAATACCAGCGGCGCCCACACCCACCGAGTCTGGTTGGAGAGGTTATCCCACAAACGATCAGGATTGTTGTCAGGCCAAGAGGTTCCCCATAAGAGAAAAATTATATTTTCACCTTGCAGACGCAGGCGCTGACACCAAGAGAGTTTGCATGCTTCTAATTCTAGTGCCCAATCGCGGTTGCCCTTTTGGAGATCGATGGTAAAGTGGTGTGTGTCTTTGCGGCTAGACACCCACCTCGACAAGGGACGAAAAGGCGGCGAATACATGGATGGAGAACCAAAACCCCAGCCCCCAACCCCTAGATCTCCGCGCTGAAGCGAAAATTCAATGGCTGCCTTTCCAGAGCGGAAATAGATTTCATTCATCTTGCCGTTCCCCAGTGGCGCCCAAACGTTCATAATTTTATACACGCGATAGCCGCTGACCAACAAACAAATCCCGATAAAGAGAGCCGCAAATCCAATTTTTTTAGCCTTTTGGTCCTGCAAGCAACCTAACCAGGTCAGGCATACGGCAGCCATGGGAGCGGCGACTTGCTTGGTCATAAAAGTGGCGGTCCAGAAAACGACCGCCCACACGAATGATTCGAAGGTTCTTTTACGGACGCTCCGCCAAGTCATCCACAGGCTCATGCCCATAAGCGCTAGGAGTAATGTTTCGTTCATGAAATAACTGAATATACCGATCCAAGACGGCAGCCAGCTGAGAATCACCCAACCCAATAACGCGAGTTCACGCTGAGGCAACAACTCGCGCATGAACCGATACCAAATCCAGGGGGTGGCGATGGAAATCAGAGCTGTATAAACCGCTACAGCCAGGCTTTCAGCGTTCGTTAATTTAAGGATGAGCATGAGCCAGACCTGGTAGCCGAGGGGGTCGATGCCGTTCATCGGGTTATGAGTAATCGGAAGAGTGGCGTTTTCCCAATGCCGGGCAGGATCGCTCCAAATTGTTAGCAATGGGTTAAAGTGAAAGGCAGACAGGATCCGGCAATAAGCGGCGCCGACCAGCAATACATAACATCCCAGGCGAAAGTAACGACTCGCCCGCTCTTTATTGCCCTCGCGCATCAAAAGATGCCGGGAATGAATCGGTATTTAACTTGCTCACGGTAAGCTCGATAAGCAGGGTCGGCGGAAAGGTGACGCTCCTCAGTCCAAGCGCGTAAACCATAAACGATATTCCAGCAAAAGAGCGTCAAAATGTTCCATGGATTGCTCATCATCGGAAGTTTCTCGAACCACCAAGATAAATTTTTAGCAATATAAGCTGGATGGCGCACGATCGCGTAAGGTCCTCGGTTTAATATTCCCCGGTTTGTCAGGTTGGAAAATCGAGTACCGAACATCATCGTCGCTAAGGCATAAATAGCCGCTAGTGAAACAGCCAAAATTTGGGATAGGACGACGAGCTCCGGAACATTTTGCATCCAAGCGTTTGAGCTGTTGCCATAGAGGAGGTAATAGCCCGGAATGGCATCAAAAGGGGGATAGCAAATGAGCGCAACAACCCATCCCATCAATGTCGGTTCCACGGAAACGATCTTATTATCTAGCCAGCGCAGCGGAAAGGCGTATCCACCCGTCGCCAGTAAAACATCCATTAAGTAAACCCCATGGTAGGCCGCGGGATAAATACCTTCACTCCAGTTTCGGGGACCCAGATGATAATAATAGCGGTTCAATTGGCCGGCAAAATCGTTGAATTGACTGGTGACGAACACGGTCATCAGCGGTAGGTAAAAGAATTCCACTAAAAAGCCGAGTAGGACAACTCGCGTCCGGCGGTTTCGGAAGACGACCGTCTTCAAAAATTGACGGGGCATACGCGAACTTCGGAGATGCGATGTCTCCAACAGGGACACAAGCAGTAAACGAAACGCCGAGCGAATCCAGAGCAATATATGAACTGCCGGGTCTTTAAGTTCGTCCTTCAAATTCCCCCGCCAACGGAGCGTCACGGCAATATACGGAAACCCAGTAATTAAAAACCCTTTATAAAAATAACCAAAAAATTGACGGAATGGCGCGTAGAAAGTTGAGAGGTAAAAAGTGTGGTTGAAGTAAAAGTATCGCGCCAATGACAGGGCTAGCACGAGCGCTGCAAAGCGCCAGCAGGCGCTGTACAAGAGCCGGCCGATCGACCGGTGGTAGGCAGGACGAATTTGGGCCCCTCTTCGGTAGCCCTTTAGACCCCATTGGTCAATGACTCCCATTAAAATAAAGAGCACTCCAACAATGCTCCACAGAAGATATGACCGAGGGACGGAGGATCCCCACCATCCCGGCTCACCCCAACAGATCGCGAGATAGGAGCAAAGTCCGAGGCCCGTAAAGGCGCCAAGGACACCCGTATAAGGATTTTGCGGACTAAGGACCGATGGTGCCGCGTGAATTTTTGAGTTCATCGGAATTCTAGAAGTATAAGGTAGATTGAGGGGGATTGCAATTGAGGTGTTGCCCTACAACATCACCCCTCGGAATCGAAGGGGTCCGCAAGCTATCGGACGATTCCGAGTTTTCCGCGGTATTTTTGGCCGTTGCTTGTGATCAGGTAGAAATAGATCCCCGAAGCAACGGGGTTTCCGTCATCATTGGTGAGGTCCCAGGTCACGACCCCATCCGGTGCTGAAAGTGTTTTAACCCACCGTCCGGCCAGCGTGAAAATCTTCACGGAGCTTCCCGCCGCAAGCTGGTCAAAGGTAATCGGGTACCCCGTATGAATGTCCGAGCGCCAAGGGTTCGGATGGACGCGCGCGCCGTTCAGATCGGAACCCACCAAGGTGATGTTTGCCTCCGCTGGCGGATATAGTCCGCCTAGTGGACTGCGCACGAGAGCGGACAAGTGATACTGGCCGGGAAGGAGGTTAAATTGACTGAGATTTAAGTAGGTGTCGGTCGTCGTGACCGAATAGACGCCCGGTCCTGATGCCACACCCCAGGTGTCGCCGATCGATTGCGCGCTTAAAATGCCATTACTTTGGCTTCTGACGAGCGTCCATTGTATCTGATCCATCGGAACATTGACCGCCGCGCCGATCGTGCTACCCATGGCGACATTGGGCGCTAGATTGGGGAAAGACACAGCTGCTTGAACTGTAATAGGTATCGGCGTTATTCCTCTCACAAAACTACCGTCGACTAGGTTTGCTTGGACTACTAGCGAATGCGAACCGGCCGCCGCCCCGAGCCAATTGAAGGAATAGCCCCCTCCACCGATCAATGTTCCCGTGCCGAGAATGGTATTGCCGTCCCCAAATTGAACGCTGGCCACTTTCGCGGCGAAATCGGGGGACGTCGTTTGCGCAAAAAGTGGAATGTTTTGGCCTGAAACGAATGTGGAACCCGATTGCGGGCTCGTGATGTCGATATTATCAGCCGGCGGCGGACCGCTCGGCGGGGGAGGAGGTGGCGGTGGCGGAACGTAATCGACAACGCCGTAACCAATCGAAATCGGCTGAGATAACCCGCTTTGTCCATTGTTTGTATTCGCTTTTGCCACAATGGAGTAAATACTCGTCGGAATATTGTTCCACGTAGCCGAAAAGGTCTGATGGCCCGCTGAACCGGTGCTTGATCCCGCCGATGTCGTCGCGACCAATTGTCCCCCCGCATAAAAATCTACGGACGTGATCGAACCTCCGACGGCATAGGTTGTCGCATTAAACGTAATAGGCGTTCCGGATTTAAAAGAGGAATGATCGCTGGGCGACGCAATGGCCACCGTCGCCGGACCTTCAACGTCGATCGGAATGGTTTGACTGGCCAGCGCATTTCCCTGCGCATCAAAAGCCGTCACGGTTTCCGACAACGCGGGCTGACCGATGGCACCCGAGCAACATATCGGCATAGTGACCTGACAAGTTGTGCCCGGACATGCCGAAAAGATGAGCCCCGAAAGGACAAGACTGGCGATCCCATTGGTTGAATCTGATAATACTCGCGCGTTGACGGTCAGATTCATTCCCGGAAAATAGGTTGTTTGCGCGGGCGAAAGGGTAAGCCCCACGCTAGCGGTCCCGCCCGGATTGACAACAGCAATGCTAACCGGAGTACCAAGCACAGGGCTACCCCCCGGCAATGTCGCTTGTACGCCAATCGTATAGAGTCCGGGCGACCCAGCCGTCCAAATAAATGAGTAATCAGGTCCATTGCCGGTGGCCGTTCCGAGGACAGTCGTTCCAGACAAAAATTGCACTTGCGGAGTTTGACCGGTAGTATTCGTCACATGTGCGCCGAGGGTAACAGACGTGCCCGTCGTAAAACTTGCGGTGTTGGGAGGCGCCGTCAGCGCTATGCTAAGGCCAGAAGCCACGTTGAGCGTAATTTGCTGCGTCGAGGAATTGCCACTTGAATTGTAGACTTTGGCCAAGATAACTCGGGGTCCCGGCGTCTCATTTTGGGCACTCCAATCATAGGTGTAAGGCGCCGCGGTTAAGGTGGTCAAGAGAGTGCCATCTTTATACAGCTCAATTTTGGAAATGCCACTGCGGTCCAGCGCATCAAGACCAATCGTCACAGTTCCTGACACATTTGTTCCATCGGCAGGGGATGTGATCGCCACCGTCGGCGAATTCACGCCCGGAACGAGAAATCGCAGTTGAAGGGATAGGGAGCTACTGCTTAGTACCGTTGCAGCGAATCGGTTGCCAGGATCCGTGTATTTTTCCCCGACTAATAAGGCGGCATTTGCACGCACAATCGGACTATTGTTTGTTGGATGCATATTTAAAAGCGAAGTTGGATCGCCACCTTCATTCACCAAGGTACCACCAAAAATATTTTTGTAGTAAATTGGCGCGTCATACCCTATAGGTTGGCGATACTCAAAATAAAAGCGGTCTGAGGCCGAGGCTGGAAATATTTTTAAAGCGCGAGGTCGCGAATCGGAACTTTCTAGTGGATAAATAGAGTAGAGACCGGATTGTGTTACTAGTTGCGCATTTAACCAACCTAAAATTTCTTTATGCTCCGCATCGAGATGATCCAGATTTGGTGAGGCGCTGTCGTCAGACATTACATCATATAGGTTTCCATATTCAACGTTATTACACGAGCCATCCAACGCATAAATCCGGTTGCCGCAATCCCAAGCGTTCGCGTGTAAAAGTCCAAGGTTATGCCCCAGTTCATGAGCAAGCGAAGGCGTACTAAATATCGACATTAAAAGTACAGATCCAACAGTGTTATCTCCGGGAGTCCCAATGCTGGCGTAACCATTAAGGCATCCTCTCGCCTCGCCTACAAAGACATAGCTTTGATATTGGGTCAAGTCGATACCCATATTACTGGCTTTCTGTTTTCCCGCTGTGACAACAGTATCAAAGTCGCATGTTTCATTTATGGGCAAGGTTACATATCCGAAAATATCCGCTTGCATAGAAAATTGGTGCGAGGAATTCTCCTGATAGAAATTGTTGACGTCATCAGCCGAAGCTCTGACGCTTGCCGCCGAAAATAAATGATTGCTATCATTTTGGAAATCGACTAGTAAAATCAAAACTTTACGAACTCCGCTGGTAATTCTCCCGGCTGCAGGAGGAGTAGCTAATATGCGAATGGGCCGCCTCGCAGCCGTCAATGCTCTCGTCTGAGCGGTGCGGCCGCTTCCGCCTGTTCCATTAGTGACATTAAAGGTCATTCCGGATCGATATCCATCAACCTGAACCGTCGCGTTGGGTGGAACTCCTGATGCCAGTCCCGGAGTGTCGAAAGTCAGATGCAAGGATTCGCTGTCTGTGGACAATGAATACTGCGATTGCGTGGATCCATTGTGAGTTTCTTGCACCACGAGCTGGAAGATTCCCGTTATAGACTGCAGAGTTGCGCCGGCATCTCCGACCGTCACAGTAATCGAAGACGTTGCCATTGCACCTAAATTATCCTGCGCCGTCGCCACGATAATGTAGGTCCCCGATGAAACACTTGCCCAACTATATTTAAATTGATTATTCCCTATGGTCGTCGCGAGGCCCAAATTAACCCCATTGGCTGCAAAACTTACTTGCTGAATTAAACCTCCAGCCGACGATGCGCTAGCGATGAGCTGCAGATCGCCGCCCGCCGTAGAGGTTGATTGGTCGATAGGTTGAACAATAGACACAGTCGGCGAGGACGTCGCGACGAAGGACAATGAGAACGGCGTCGACGGGGCCGAAACATTGGGCGATTGCACGGCGTCAAAAGCCTGGATTGTATAGATGTTATTTCCCGCTTGCATACCCGCGTCCACGTAAGAGGTCGTTGTGGAGGTCGCGATTTGAACCCCATTACGAAATATTTGATAACCGGCAAGGGAAAGATTGTCACTGGACGGCTGCCAACTTATTTGTGCTTGAGTTTGCCCTGCAAGCGAGCCTGTAAGACCCGTAGGCACAGAGGGAGCCGTGTTATCGGTCATGAATTGGGTCGTACTCCAACCCTGGTTCGAAGGGTTCGCGACTTCCTTAATACAGAGATGCAGATATTGGTTGCCTTCTGGAATAACATTTGACGCGAGAAGTTGCGTGGTATTAAATCCACTTCCCAGAAGACAAGCTCGGTTGTCATTCGTCGGATTAATATCCCAGCTCGCATAGGTACTAAACAAACTGGTATTGAGGATTGACGGACTACTATCAAAGCTGTAGTTCACTGGATTTCGCATGCCGTTTAACCAAACCCCGGGGGCTGGCGGATTATGCACGGCCAAGGTAATCGAGGTCATGGCGATCGTGATTGGAGTGGAGGGAGGCGAAACATTTGGCGATTGCGCCGCATCAAAAGCCGCTACTGCGTAACTATGATTGCTTCCCATGGAAACGCTATCGGAATAATTCGTTACCGTCGACGACCCGATCATAACCGCGTCGCGATATATTTGGTATCCAGCAACCACGCTATTATCGGTTGCGGCTTGCCAACTAAGATTGATTTGCGTCCCACTCACCGAGGCTTGGAGTCCCGCTGGAATACTGGGCGGCGTGTTATCCGTCATAAAGTGAGTAGCGCTCCAACCCTGGTTGGGGAGATTGCTATTCTCCTGGACACAGGTATGCAAATACCAATCGCCTTCGGGCAAGGAATTTGAATATAGATGCGCCGAAGGATCGAAACTGTACCGGCAACTTGATTGCCCGACGACTGTGCAAAGAGCGGCGGAACACCCACGGTTGTCGCTCGTCGCCGCATGATCCCACAATGCAAACGTGGAATATTGGAACGCTGGAGCCGAGGAAGGACTCGTCACAAATGTGTAGTCGGCGACAATGCGCGTTGTATTTAACCAAATGCCATCTTGGGGAGGATTTTTTACCTGGACGATCAGGCTAACAAGTTCGACAGGAGCTGATTCGTTCGGCATAGAGGCATTGTCCTCGGCAACAAGCTGAAAGCTGTACGTGGTGCCAGGCACTAGACCTCGGTCGGAAAAGGACGTGGCGGTGAGGTTTGCCACCGTCGATCCGTTTTGGGAAAGGTGATAGACGCCGATTCCACTATTATCCGTCGGAGCGTCCCAAGCCAAATCGATTTCGTCATTTAAAACCCTTGTCACCCGAAAGTTCGGCGGCGACGGGGGCGGCGTATTGTCCGTCATAAAACGCGTGACACTCCAGCCCTTGTTGTTGGGATTTGCCGTCTCCTGAATACACGTGTGTAAATACCAATCGCCCTCGGGAAGAGAGTTCGAATAAAGCGTGTTGGCGGGATCAAACCCATAACGACAACTGGATTGACCGCTAGTCGAACAAGCCGGAGCGGTACAGGCACGATCATCGCTCGTGGAATTTTGATCCCACAACGCTTGGGCTGGAAACTGGGCCGGCGGCGCTATTGATGGAGTAGTAATGAAGGTGTAACTAACTAGCGGCGTATTGCCATTTAGCCACTGACTCGACGCTGGAGGGTTACGAACGGCGACTGATACCGATTGTGCTTTGGACACCGAAGGCAATAAGACCATGGATAACAAAAAGCTATAGGGCACCATTGCCCCTAGTCGGATAGCAGAAATCTTCACGGTTGCCCCACCGCCACGCGGCGAGTATCGCCCTGCTCAAGCAATTGCAAAATTTGCTCTTTTTCCTCATCCTCTGATCGTCCTGCATCATAATAAGGAGAATAAGCAAAGCGGTGTTGCTGAATGGTCTGGTAATGAATTAGATTGCGACGATGGGATTCCACGCCACCGAAACGCAGAACAAGGGAAAAATATTGAGCATCGCCGAGATCACCATAGGGAACCCAGGCATAAGAAAATTCCTGTCCCCAAAGGTATAAACCCAACCCCGCAGTTACGCCAACCGTACCGTTAAGCTGGGACGTGGCATCTGTTCGGTAGCCCGCGCGAATCGCAATGATTTCGAGAGGCCGCCACTCGGCGGCAAAATGACCTGCCAATTGTCGGCTTCGGTCGCAAGATCCTTCAAGAGCAAGCACCCATTGATGAGCGGGGCGGTATGCTAGCGCCAGGCGACCCTCTAATGGCAATGGCTCTGCATCGGAGATAAAATTTAGCTGTGTTCCAATGTTAGCGACGACAGCGGCCAATGTTAGGTTAGACTGAATCGGCAACATCGCCCCAAAATCCATCGCGTAGGCGTTGGCGCTGAAATCGCCGATCTTGGCGTTAATGACCTTGCCCGTGGCGCCGAGAGATAATTTCTTGCCCAACCGCTGCGCGTACGCCAGCGAATAAGCGGCAAAATGACTGGAAAAAGAACCGATATTATTACCGCCCAAATTTGTCGAATCGATTTCGCCCGTACCGAGGTATTGCGCCGCCGCGCCGATCGCCCGGTTTCCGGAATCGCCGAGCCGGTGGACGACGCTTAGGTATTCATAGTCGACGGATTGCAAATAAGACACATGCTGACCCGAAAATTCCGTATGGCTCGCCCACGGCATACCCGCGGGATTCCAAGTCGGCGCATACGCATCAGTGGCCAACGCGCTGTAAGCTGAACCCAGGGCGGCTGGCCCTGCGCCGACGGGAATGCTTAAGAACGAGGCGGTGTCCGTCCCGGCCGCCGCATTGAGAATACGCGGAACCCATAGGATCGAAAAAAGGACAACCGCCCATGCCTGAGGGGCCATCGTCTGTCGAGGAGGTACGTGCCGCAAGAAAAAGTTAGACATGTATAACAATCATTTGATGATATAAAAATGTACGTTATTCGCGATCGAAAAGAAATGGACCCAAAGACTAAATATGGCTCTCAAACGGCCTCTAGGACCCTGGGTATTTGGACTCAATTAGAATTTTCACGATATTTAGTTGCATTTTGTAACACTCCCGTAACATTCGCGCGGTATATCTTATTGCGATGCGAAATTGGCGACTCTTTCCCTTTACACGCCGCTGTTCCCCTGTTACACTCACGCAGGTTATGACTCCCTTGAAACGCCACCTCGCCAGTCGTCGCGGAGTATCGCTTTTAGAGCTCTTAATGGGCGTGGCCATTACCGTCACCGTCGTCGTCATGACTTCTACTTTATATCCAAAACTTGCCCGAAGCATTTTGCAAGTTAAGACGAAACAAAGCGCCGCTTCCCTGGCCCATTCTGAAATCCAACAAGCGCAAGCGCAGTCTTATCCGCTTCTTAAACCGACGCCGGCTACCGTAGCCACCTTTAGCGGTTATTTGGGCGGAAATTGCGACTGCACCAATTTCAATTCCGATAATTTTCCGGATATGGCGCCGTACACCGACACGATCACTTTGGGAAGTATTTCCTATATAAGGCAAACTTGCGTTAACTTGGTTGATCCGCATAACAACAATGCTTCGTTATGCGCGAACGGTATCAACGATCAAAATTTAAAGAAAATGGTTGTCAAGGTAAAGTGGAATATCGGAGGGTCGTCGCTAACCTATCAATCGCAAACTCTCGTTGGACAAAGCGTGCCGACCGGACAAGCCACGCTTTTAATGTCAACATTTACGGTTCGGCTGTGTTACCAGCTGGCCAATGGCACCTGTAGCGATGTGACCAATGCAAAGTTAGACGGTACGGAAGTCGCCATATACAATGATCGTGTCATATCCGATGGATTCTATAATCACACCAATACTTGCGGAGCCATTGGAAGCATGGCACCGGGTCCCTGCATTCAATTATCCGTTCCGCCGGCATCGGGATACAAACTCTATGTCCATAATCCCAATTTCTTTCCTTATTCCACGAATGTCGATCTGACGTCAAACGATACGGGTAAGACTTTAGTAGTTCCCTTTAAGGATCGCGCGCTCTATTCCTCAAATCTCGCAGGAGAAGTGTATGTCCCGCAGTCAAATCCCCTTATTTCTAAAATTATCCCCGGTATCTCTCAGATGGCGTATGGACAAACCTGCACGGGCGCTACCCCAGATCCGACAGAGGCGATAGAACTGTACAATCCGACATCCTCTAATTTGACCGTAGGGACCAGCTTTGTTCTCGTTCCCGCTTACAATAGCGGCTCTGGCTGTGTACTCCAGAGTCCGATTACTTTTAGCGGTGCGGCTTTCCATACCACCGGCGCGGGAGGCAAAACCATCCCCAGCCACGGTTATTATCTCATCGAAGGCGTTAACGGAAATTCGGCACCTTCGCCTTGGCCTTTTGGCAACGTTACCCCCGATATGTGGTATGACGCTACGACGGTAGGAAAGCTTATTCATGATCAGGAAAACAGTCCTGGTGGTGGAGGGCTCCAGTTGCAAGTCGGCGGTACTTCGGTTGAGGACGTCCATTGGGCAGATGATTCGGGCACATTTTCTTGCGGCGGTACATGGAAAGGCGGCGCCAGCGGCGCTTTGCCTGCGGGGAGTTTGACGGCGATAACCTACGTGCCAAGTTCCGGTTCTTCGAGCAGCTCGGGATCGTCCAGCAGTTCCAGTTCGAGCTCTAGCTCGTCGAGTGGCGGTTCTTCCAGCAGTTCCAGTTCTAGCAGTTCCAGTTCTACAGGCGGGAGCGGTTGTCCGCATGACGCCGGCAATTATTGTACGGACGGTTGTTGTCTTACAGGTTGTATCGCTTTCGGAACCCCTGCATGCGGCGGGTCTACCAGTTCCACCAGCAGTAGTTCTAGCAGTAGCAGCTCCAGCAGTTCGGGTGGCTGTACCGGCATATTTGCCACTGGATGCTACCACTGGGATGGGACTGCTTGCGTCAGTAGCTGTAACGGCTGCCAGGCGTGCGATGCCAGTACCGGGAGCTGTGTAAATGCCTGTCCTATTGGGCAACCTTGCGATATCTCTAAACTGCAATGCACGGCTTTCCCTTCATCCACTTCTTCGTCCAGCAGTTCGGGTGGGAGTAGCGTTTGCAACAACGCAGTGGGCCCTTGTTGTACGCCAAGCTGTGATCTTTGTCATCAATGCATCGGGTCGGTTGGCGCAATGGGAATTTGTCTCCCGAATTACAATACTTCTTGCTTTACGTGCAACCCTGCTACGAGTGGATTAACGTCGACCTGCGCAGCAGGTACCTGCTGCGCCGTGGGCTCAATGATGGGTTGCAGCGCATCTTATTGCGCAAGTGGATCTAGTTCTTCGAGCTCGAGCAGCAGCTCTAGTTCAAGTAGTTCCAGCTCTAGCTCATCGAGCAGCTCGAGTTCTTCGGGTGGGGGCGCAACGTGTTTCCCCTCCAACGGAATGGGTGGGGATTGTGACTGCGCTGTAAATACCAAATGTATTGGCGGAAATTGTGTAGCCGGTTACAACAAATGTTATGGAAAGACCGGCGGAGGTTGGATCACACCGCCGTAGTGAAACGTCTTTTGAAGCCACGATGTTATAACGTTCGGGGATACGATGAAACAGATTTCATTTCAAATATTGAGTAAGGGAAAAACGAGCTTACGGTTGATCCTCTCTTCACTCTTGCTTTTGACCGCCTTGCAGCCGGCGGTACAAGCCCTTCCCTTATGTTCAAGTTTCGCCACGGCTTCTCCGTCCGGTGATTCCTGTACCACTTCGACCGCACTTGATCTTTCGGGATGTTCTTCCCCATGGGATCAAGACGTTCCGATATTTTGTCCGGGGGACGTCACGGGGCCCTGTTTGCCGAATGGTTTGGGTTATTCTCAGACCCACTCAAGTGTTGAAATACGCCATTTGGCAGGTCGGACAGCAAGCGGCTGTCTATTAGGTGGAATATGTCAGTACAGCTGGGGGACCATCACTGATGGAGCATGCGGGCCAATTTGCGTTACGAGTTGCGTCCCCAGCAGCAGTAGCAGCAGTAGTGGTGGTGGAAGTAGCGGAAGCAGCAGCAGTAGTAGTTCCGGTGGACCCGGTACCTGCGTCACCTCTACCGCTTTTAGTTCGGTAGCCCGCGCGTTCCGGCGTGGCGAGGGTATGCCGATGGTTTCCGATAACGCCAGCCAAGCTTGTATGGCCTCCAATAATACGTGGGGGCCGGTCTATAGCGACAATAAGTCGAATACGAACAATGTGGTGTGGAAAGATTTCTCGAATTTGGGTCTTCACAATGCCAGCACGATCACGAATCCTACATTGGCCATCGGTGCACCGGCGACTTTGAACAATGCGAATGAAGTGTTCATTCAAGTCGGAGACCCTGTGTCCGTCAGCACGGCCGCTTTGACCATTCATGGGCCCGCGGGCAATGATTCCCGGCACACAAGCGTATTAAGAGTTCCTGGAATCTTCAGCGCCGCCGCGGCTTCCGGCGTATCCGCCGATGCGCCGACAACTTGGCCGATTACAGTCGTGGCGGGCCAAAATCTGACTAAATTATCGATGACGCTTGCGAACTATCCGATAGGAACGAGCTTTACACCCTTGCCCGATATGGGCGCGATGTCTTGCCCTTGCACCTCGGGAACCCCTTGCGACACCAATCACAGCACATTGCCCGACCCCGCCATACCCGTGAATCCGGCCGTTGATGCAAGCGACGTCAGTTACGGCCCGTCTCCGGATTCGCATACACCTTATGTCGTGGTCGGCAATTCTCATAGCTGGGGAATTGTTACCGGGAAAGTAACCGATGCCGGTGGCACGGCTCTCTCCGGAATTACCGTGGGCGCGCAACCTGCCGTGCCGGGCGCTTTCACGCCGATTGAAAAAATTACCGATAGTGATGGCAATTATTTACTGCTCATCGACGGAGATGGCGACATCGTCCTAACCGCCAACGATACGAAGATCCTGACGGGTACGCCCGATACGCATTATTTTAATCCCCACTATCAGACGTCCGCCCCTTTATCTGTGGCAAACACGCTTTGGAATATGGCTGGACCGCTAGGAGTGCAAGCCGGTAGCACAAATTTGAAGGCCAACAAAAATTTTGCCTTGCCCCTGCGCACCGCTGTGGCGAGTACCTCGGGAACATCGGCCATTTCCGGACGTGTCATCACGACGGAAACCGGGAACGGTATTGGCAACTTGACGGTAAATTTACTCGACAGTGAAGGCGGGATTCAGCAACTGGCCACGACCGCCCCCGATGGGTCGTTTGTTTACGGCACGGTTAAAAATGGCTATAGTTATACCGTTTCGCCAGTTGTCGATTCGAGCTGGATTTTGGCACCCGGCAGCATTACTATTCCAAATTTGACCGCCGCTGTGGCAGGCGTGAATTTCGCTGTCAAGGGTGTACCGACCAATGCCGTCATCTTGACACATCAGCCGGGATCGATGGTTCTCGTGACTCCCGGTGCCGATCCCGGCGGAACAGCAACGGATATGCCGCCAATCCTGATCAATAAAGGGACAACGCAACTCGTTGGATACTCGTCGACATCGGATGGCACGAACAAGGCTATGTTATCGATTCCCGCGGCCAGTTATTGGTTGCGCTGCTGGGACCGTCAGTCGGATGGAAGCTATGTGCGTGGAAAAACATCGTTTACAACGGGCAATCCGGGGACTACGCTCAATGTGGCTTGCCCCTAAGTGGAAATCCTCAGTTAAACTCTCCTCTCAATCCGGTTTTACACTAACCGAGCTGATCCTCGGTGTCGTTATACTCAGTGTTTTGGGGACTGTCATTGCCCTCATTGTAAGTCAAACCCTGACATACTTTGGTCAGCAAAGCGTTCGTCACCAGCTGACGACCGATTCCCGCACACTCACCAGCACCATGGTCCCGATCATTCAACGCGGTATTGCGACGACCCTCTCGGTATGCAACTGCGGTGAAGTCGCCTGCCCCATTCCGCCCTCCGTGACCTGTGTGCCGACTCCGACGTTTACCGCTCCGAATTCCCGGATTCAATTCAATACCTTTGATCTTGGTTTTTCGACCTATAGTTTTTATTTTGACGGCAGCACGGTGAAGTGGTACCGCCAAACGCCGACCGATCTCAACCCGGATCCCCCACAAACGTTTACGCTCGCGACAAATGTCCGTCAATTTTCGTTCACGCAAAATACAACCGACCCTTCACTGATCACCTTCACGCTGGAGTTAAATTCTAAGACCTGGGGAAGCCACAGTGAATCCTTGCTACTTCCCAACGTTATGGTACGGATGGAAGGCACTCCGGAGTAGCACTGGATGCTATGAAACGATTGATACGACAGGTCTCTGGCCAAGCTCTGCTGATCACGATCTTCGTGATGATTGTTCTCTTAATCTCCCTTGGATCGATTATTTTTTTGAACCAAACGGGCACGCGTCAAGCAGTTTTATCCGCGAGCCAACAACAAGCAAGGTCTTTGGCGGAACAGGGAATTACTTTTGCTCTCAATACCTACACGGATGCAGCGCATTTCCCCGTCCAAGGTGGGAGTGCCGTGGCGGGAACCAGCGGCGAATCGCATTTTGTGGCCGGTCAAGGTTCGTTTACCGTGACTTGTATACCGCCAAGCATTCCACCGAGTCCTCCGCTTCCCATTGGTTCTACCTATCAGGAAACCTGTACATCCATCGGCTATACAGGCAATACCGCCCAGACACAAACACAGGTGACATTGCAGGCGATATTTTCCGCCCGAACATTAGGGACCATTTCGCCCAACGGCATCTCCGCTTCCGCAGCGCTGGAACTATTTACGGTGCCGGCTGTGAATGGAACGCTCGACGTCAATTGGGGGCCCATCGCCCTTTTTGATTCGATCAATGTATGGACGGTCAAAGACCCACTTGATACGAACCAATATCCCCGAAAATTTGCCTTGAACGGAATTAGAGGTACCACCGTGATTCGCAGCCCCGCCAACACGCCTCCAACGACGGACAACCGCGAATATTGGGCCTACGGTGGCAAGACGTTCGGCTTCGTTCCCAATATTAATACTGGATATTATTTAACCGCCGCTCAAGGATCCTGCGTAACGGCACCGGCTCCGACCAATTTTTCCAACTATTCAACCGGGGTGTTGGCAAAGTTACCGAGCAACCCGCCCCTTTGCGATCCTACGAATACATCGGGTCCCGGTGTGGGATATTTTAATACGGCCGGTCTAGGAAGAATCGTCCTCGACGAGGCCGGCGCTCTGGGATACAGCGTTTCGGGATCTCAAGTCATTTACGTCGACGGAGACGTCGACGTGAAGAACGTCGCGATGGATTTACGCCCGAATGGAGCGCTCATCGTGAACGGAAATCTGACATTTAATGCGAAAAACGCCACGTCCGGACTCGATTTTGCGACGGGCGTTACGGTTCCCCCCCAAGCCGATCAGGAATATCCCTATTTTACGAACTGGCCCTGCCATGGGCTCCAAGGGCAGAATTGTTCCGTGACGACTTTAACAAAACCTTGGACGACCACGTTTAAACCCCGTATCCGTGGGTTTATTTACGTGACCGGAACGCCGCCGGCAACCGGAAACATGATCGTCAATGCCGACACCCATTTGGTCGGCGCCGTGCGAGTCGATGGCACATTAACCATCGCTCCCGGCGTCACGCTCTCGATCGATTACGATGACGTGGTGAATCACAATATTGTCACGACCTCCTTGTTTGTCCAGGAAGACTCGCTCAAAGTTATTGCCGGGCATAACTAACCACCAGCCTTCGCGAACGCAGTACTTTCTCCTTGTATTCCGCCCCATTTCGAGCTAAAACCCATAAGAATGAAAGTTCTTGTGGCCGAAGACGATCCTGATATCCAAATAATTCTCCGCATGGTTTTAACACGTCTCGGAAAATGCGACGTCGTCATTACGTATCAAGGCAATGAAGTCGTTCCCCTGGCTAAATCCAATCAGCCGGGACTGATTCTCCTCGACGCGATGCTTCCGGAAATGAACGGCTTTGATATTTGTCAAGCGCTCAAAGCCGATGACTCAACGAAAAATATACCCGTCATATTTTTGACCGCGCGTTCCATGCCCGCCGAATTGCAACGAGCAATGGCGCTTGGAGCCGCCGGGTATCTCGCTAAACCGTTCGATCCGATGACTTTGGTGGGTCAAATCAACGGCATTTTGCAACCCTTGGGGGCTTCCATTGGAGTCTGAACAGACCTCACTCAGTTTCGAACAAGTTTTAAAAGCGACGGTGTCCATGGTCCGGTCGACGTGGAAAGTCCAACGGTGCCTCTTTCTCCAAACCAATGAACTGGGCGAATTGCGGGTGCGCGCGGCCGATGAGGGGATTGCATCGAAATCCTCCAGCATCATGTTCATCCCGGCCCCGGGCAGCCCTTTTGCGCGTTGTCTGAAAAACAATGAACTCATCGAAATGAACACGGCGATCACGGAGGATAGTCTCGCCTCCCTTTTAAATGAAGGGTTTAAAAGTACCCAGAAGTATTTATTGGTCCCCGTCACGGGTGAGGCCCGCGTGCTGGGAATGATCATTCTAGGGCCATTCGAGCAATCACAAGAGATGCGTTCTAAGGAGTCGGAATTACGCAGCGCCGGGGCCCTTTGCGCTGTTCTCTCGGCTCATTGGAGACTTTATGATTGGATGTCCCAATTTATCCCTCAGGTGAACCACGAGCTGCGCACGCCGCTTACAGCCGTGCAAGGTTCGATCGATATGGTGCTAGGCGGTATGTTTGGTCAAGTGGGTTCAGAAGTAAAGCAAATGCTGGAAATGGCTCACAAAGGCTGCGAGCGGACCGTCCGCGCTATTGAAGATTATCTCCACAACCAACAACCCAAGCCCTAATCGTTCGTCAGAGCAACGTCATCCCTGCCGCAACACCTACGTCTACAAGTTTATTTTTGGCAATGGGCTATCGATCGGGCGGGAGAACTACGAGTTAAAGCGGTAGCCGTTTTTACCCACGGTTTCGATGCGGTCGGAAAATTCTCCCAACTTGCTGCGGAGTCGCCAGACGTGTGTGTCGAGTGTGCGCGCCGACTCTTCGGCCGATTTGGCCCAAATCACTTGACCGATTTCTTCGCGCGTAATCACCGCACCGCGTTTGCTAACCATTAAAAGAAGCAAATCAAATTCTTTTGGCGTCATGGCCACGGCTATTCCTTTCAACCACACCTGACGCCGGTCCGCGCTGATTTTAAATCCATTTTGGTCAAAGTCCGTCACCGGCCCGATGGACTGTTTACGGCGAAGCACCGCTCGCACGCGTGCGACCAATTCTCCCGGATCAAAGGGTTTGGTCAAATAATCATCGGCGCCCACTTCGAGCCCGGTGATTTTATCGACGACCGTCGAGCGACCCGTCAAGATGATTACGGGAATCCAACGGAAGCGGTCCTCTTCACGCAGGCGGCGGCAGACGTCCAGGCCATCGCAATCGGGCAGCCCGAGGTCCATCAAGATCAGATCCGGAATTTCCTCATTCAGCCGCTGGAAGGCATCCTGGGCATTGGGCGCAAAAAACAATTTAAAAGTTCCATGGCTTTCCAGCGCGCGTCGCGTTAATTGCATCTGAGCGGGTTCGTCCTCAACAATGAGGACCTTCGTAACTTTAGGGAGGGCGACGGATTCCATAGACTCAAGTAATTCTAAGGCATGTGTTTTATATCTTCAATGGGTAAATAATAGCATCGAACAATAGTTAACACGTCCGGGACCTAGGAAATTGAGGAAGCCATCGGAATGGTCGCAAAAATTCTCGATGATTCCACTTGCAATCGACGGGTAAGCAGGGTAAAAATGAGCAATCCTATGGAAAACAGCGACAAAACCGTCCTTTTAGTGGACGACGATCCCTACATTTTAGATTTGATGTCACGGCACTTGAAAGCCAAGGGCTACCGCATCTTGTCCACGACAGACCCCGAAAAGGCATTTCAACTGGCCGAAACCGAACGACCCAATTTGATCATTTCCGACATCGCAATGCCCGCCATCGACGGCTTCACCTTGCTTAAAGGATTGCGCAGTAATAAAGTTACGAACAATATTCCCTTGGTCTTGCTTACGGGCAGCGACCGATTGGCCGACGTCGAAGAGGGATTTGCTTCCGGCGCGCAGGCTTATTTGATGAAACCCGTCGACTGGGAAACGGCCTGGCCGAAAATCGAACCGCTCTTGAGCCAAGGAGTGGGCGAGTAATGGCGAAATTGATTCTTCTTGTCGACGACGATCCTTATATTTTGGCAGCGGTTGAGAAATTTTTGAAAATGAAAGGCTTTCGCGTCGTCAGCATGACCGACCCAGAGTTGGCCTTTCATTTTGCGGAGGAAAAGGTCCCGGATCTCATCATATCGGATATTTCGATGCCCGGGCTAGACGGATTTACGTTGCTGAAAGGACTCAAAGCCAACAAGGCCACAAAGAAAATTCCGCTCGCTCTTTTAACGTCAACCGACAAGATATCAGACGTTGAAAAAGGGTTCTCAGCGGGAGCCGTCGCTTATATTCTCAAACCGATCGATTGGGACCGCGCTTGGGCAAAGATTGAACCGTTGGTACGCTGATAACCCCCCAACCGGAAACTAAAAACGAAAAACAAATGACGAAAAACAAAAAACTTAGGAATACGTTCTAGGTTTTTCATTATTGGTTTTTCGTTTTCGTTTTCACTTTCCGCTTAGACTGCCTTAAAGCGAAAAGTAATGCCTGCTCTTTCGTCTGAACCGTTCCCTCCGCCTGCGCATCTTGCACGGCGGCCAAGAGTTTTCCGATGATCGGCCCCGGTTTTAACCTTAGCCGACGCATGAGATCATGTCCGTCAATCAGCCGCCGCGGCAGGATTTTCTCCCGTCGCACATAATAGGCTTCGAGTAAACGAAGCGCGACCTTTTCGACAGGGTCTGTTCCTTTCCCCCATTTTAACGGGCTCACGTAGTCATAGTGGTCGGCAAGAGAAACGAGCACCATGCTTATCCCCTCGGGCTCTAAATCGCGCAGATAGCGCGACAACGCTTTATCCGTACATACCGCTGCGGATGCCAAATTTCCGAGACGCATATGATGACGCACGAGCGAGATAATCGTTTGGTTTTCCAACCGGCTGAATCGCATACGCTCAAGAACAAGACGCGCGAGTCCCGCGCCCACCTCTTCATGTCCAAAAAACCGCAGCCGCCCTTTAAGGACCTGTGCCGTCTGGGGTTTTCCAATATCGTGCAAAAACGCTCCGAGTTTCAACCAAGCGAACCGGGAAAACCCGCCCAAAGAGTCCTGCAAATAGGGTGTCATCATCTTTGAAAACGGCTGAAGTTTCGTCTTCGTTGCCGTTTGAATCTGTCGCACAATCCATTCAAGATTCGCCACCGTGGCAAATGAATGCTTGAGCACGCCGCCTTGGCCATAAAACTTTACGGCCGTTCTGCGGCAAGCTTCCATCTCCGGAAAAATAACGGCGAGCAACCCAACCTTGTCCATATCCTGCAGCGCCGTGGCGGCCTCCGAACACATCAAGACTTTCATTAATTCCTCTCGAATGCGCTCGGCGGCGACACCGAGTGTGCTGGGGCGCAGCCGTTGGATATGTTGACCGATCCACCGGCGGGTAACGGGGTCGATCGAAAATTTCAGCTGAGCCGCGAAACGGTAGGCGCGTAAAAGCCGGAGGGGGTCGTCGCTTAATCCGCGCTCGGAAACCGCCCGAATTCGTCTCATTTCAAGGTCGCGACGTCCTTGGTAAGGATCGATGATGTCGTCTGTGCCCAGTTCCATTGCCATGGCATTTACCGAAAAATCGCGACGACCCAAATCTTCCGTAATATCCTTGCCCTGCAATTCGGCGAAATCCATGACGATGGGCTTTGCTAGCGTCGGCATTGGCGGAACCACCACGCGGTAAATTTTGTGCGCGTCGTCCAGGATAATGAAGCTGGCTTTGAGCGAACGTGCCACGCGCTGCGCCAGTCGTCGGGCCTCTCGGCAGGTGAAATCCCAGTCATGAC
>JBBQYF010000021.1:0-21209 GCA_038208955.1 Elusimicrobiota bacterium | reverse complement strand
AAGTCCTCCGATTCTTCAGATGAAAGAAGAGAAAAAGATCGCATGACTTGCGCCGACGAATGATTACCGAAAAAACGCCGCCTTCCCTGAAAATCCCATCCAAGCTGCCCCTCTTGCCGGTCCGAGACGTGGTGGTATTTCCTCACATGGTCCTGCCGCTGGACGTCTCTCGCCCGAAAAGCGTCAAAGCCCTTGAGGAAGCGATGGCCAATCAACATTATGTTTTCTTTGCCACGCAAAAGCAGATTGAGACGGAGGATCCGCGCGAGGAAGATCTTTACCCGATTGGGACGGTGGCTAAGATTCTTGAATTGCTGAAGATGCCGAACGGCCAGCTAAAGATTTTAGCCGAAGGCCATTCGCGAGCCCGCCTGCGGCGTTTTCAATCTGTCCCCGAACGCGGTTACGCGGAAGTGGAAGTCGAATTTCTGCTTGAAGCGACGGACGTGACGTTGGAAATTCAGGCGCTGATGCGCCAATGCCTGCAGCTCTTAGAGCAATACATCAAGCTCAACCGTGGTGTTTCGATGGAAACGGCCATTTCGCTTGCCTCCGTCGATGAGCCGGCCCGTTTCGCCGATATTATCGCCAGCCATCTGTTAATCAAGATCAGCGACAAACAAGCGCTGCTTGAGATCATCGATCCCCATGAACGTTTGGAACGCTTGGTCGATGTCTTAAATGCGGAAATTGAAATTTTGAACATTGAGCGGCGCATCGAAACGCGCGTCCGCACGCAGATTGACAAAACACAAAAAGAATATTACCTCAACGAAAAAATGAAGGCGATACAAAAAGAACTCAAGCAAAAGGATGAATCCTCAAAAGAAATCGATGATCTCCGCGAAAAAATCAAAGCCGCCAATCTCAGCCAGGATGCCGCCGAGGCGGCGGAGAAAGAGCTTGGACGCCTGGAAAAAATGATGCCGTTTTCGCCGGAGGCGACGGTGGTTCGGACGTACCTGGACTGGCTGATTCATCTTCCCTGGTCGGTCACCACGAAAGATAATCTCGATTTGCCGCGCGCGCAGAACATCCTCGACAACGACCATTATGGTCTTGAAAAACCGAAAGAGCGCATCCTTGAATATTTGGCCGTCCTCAAATTGGTCAACAAAATCAAGGGACCGATCCTCTGCTTCGTCGGGCCTCCCGGCGTCGGCAAGACGTCGCTCGGCCGTTCGATTGCCCGCAGCCTCGAACGCGAATTCGCGAAAATGTCGCTGGGCGGCGTGCGCGACGAATCCGAAATCCGCGGCCACCGCCGCACCTATATTGGCTCGCTTCCGGGCCGACTCATACAAAGTATCCGCAAAGCCAAGAGCCGTAATCCCGTGCTTTTGTTCGATGAAATCGACAAAATGGGAATGGATTGGCGAGGCGACCCCGCGGCAGCGCTTCTCGAGGTGTTGGATCCAGAGCAAAACCATGCCTTCGTCGACCATTTTCTAGACGTCGAGTTTGACCTGTCGCAAGTGTTTTTCATTTGCACGGCCAATTCGCTGGCCAATATTCCCCCCACGCTGCTCGACCGCATGGAAATTATTCGCTTCTCCGGTTATACGGAGCAGGAAAAATTTCATATTGCCGAAAAATATTTGATTCCCAAACAAATCAAGGAACACGGCCTAACAGAGGGACTGGTGGAAATCACGCCCGAGGCGGTCCGCATGGTGATTCATCAATACACGCGCGAGGCGGGCGTCCGGGGGCTGGAACGTTTTATGGCCAGCTTGTGTCGGAAGGCGGCGCGCATTATCGTCAGCGACCCGGACCGTAAGCCGATTCGTATCACGGAAAAAATGGCCGGCACTCTTTTGGGGGTGCCCGAATTTTTACGCGAACGCAGCGCGGGCAACAATATCGGGGTGTCGACGGGTCTTGCCTGGACCGAGCATGGCGGAGAAATTTTGGCTATCGAAGTGGCGCGAATGCCGGGCAAGGGCAAGCTGACCTTGACGGGAAAACTTGGCGACGTGATGCAAGAATCCGCCCAGGCCGCGCTTTCCTTTATCCGGTCGAACGCCAAGAAGTGGAATATTACCGACGCGTCCTTTAAAAGCCAGGACTACCATATTCACGTCCCGGAGGGGGCCACACCCAAGGACGGTCCATCGGCGGGTACCGCCATTGCTACCGCGCTTGTCAGCGCCATGACGCGGCGCCCCGTTAAAAAGAAAATCGCAATGACCGGCGAAATCACATTGCAAGGTCACGTGCTGCCGATCGGCGGACTCAAGGAAAAAAGCATCGCGGCCTTCCGCGAAGGCATCACGACCGTTTTGTATCCCGAAGGCAATCGCAAAGATTTGGATGAAATTCCCGCGGACATCCGCAATAACATCGAGATGATTCCCGTTAAGCACATGGAACAAGTCCTGTCGCTGGCGTTGCAGCAGCGCCTGACAAAGTAACCCTAGGACACAAGTCCACCCTGAAGGAGCGTCGTGCCATGAAGAAGCATTATTTGATCACGCCCGGGCCGACCCCCGTTCCGCCTGAAGTATCCGCCAAAGAAGGTTTGCCTATTCTGCACCACCGCACTTCTGAATTTGCGGCCATTTTTGCCGACGTCATAGAGAACCTCAAATACGTGTTTCAAACAAGCAACGACGTCGTGATGACCGCGGGTTCGGGGACGGCGGCGCTTGAGGCGGCCGTCGCGAATCTCCTGTCGCCAGGAGACACCGCGCTCGTCGCCTCGACGGGCTGGTTTGGCGACCGCTGGGGCAAGATTCTCGACGCTTACGGCATTACGAAAATAATGATTCGCGTCCCCGATGGACAAATTACGGATCCCCGAACCATTGCTGAGTCCCTCAAGAAGAATCCTCAGATCAAGGCGGTCTTTGCCACCCATACCGAAACGTCCACTGGCGTCGTGAATCCCATCGAAGCCTTAGGCGCCTCGGTTGCCGCCACGCCGGCTGTGTTCGTCGTTGACTCCGTCTCAGGGCTCGGGGGACAAGATTTAAAAACCGATGCCTGGAAAATTGACGTGGTTTGCACGGGATCCCAGAAGGGATTGATGACCGCGCCCGGGCTCGCCATGCTCAGTATCTCACCCAAGGCTTGGCCACTCATCGAAGCCGCCAAGAGTCCGCGTTTCTTTTTGGACCTCCGCAAGATGCGCAAATCGGTTTCGGAGCATCAGACACCGTTTACGCCGCCTGTTAGTTTGGTTGTGTCTCTGGGCGAGGCGTTGCGTCAGATGAAAGAGGAAGGCCTGGAAGCCATTTTTGCGCGGCATCTTTGGTTGGCCGAGGCCACTCGCGCCGGAGTGCAGGCGCTGGGACTTAAAATTTATGCCCGAACACCTTGCGCCGTTTTGACCTCCATTACGGTCCCGGAAGGAATATCCGGCAAGGCGATCGTCAAACGCATGCGCACCGAATACGGCGTCTCCATCGCCGGGGGGCAAGGCGAGCTCGATGGAAAGATCGTCCGGCTGGCCCACATGGGCTACATGGATCGTTTTGATGTCATAATCGCTCTCTCAGCACTCGAAATGACGCTGAGCGACCTCGGGCATCCGGTTGAGCTGGGCCGCGGCGTCGGAGCCGCCGAGAAAATACTGGCGCGCAAGCCCGCGGCCGCTGAGGCCGCGCTAAAGACGGCCGCCGGCGCCGCCGGGGGACGTTGATCGATGGTTAAAATTCTCGTCGCCGACCCGATCAGTGAATCCGGTCTGCAAGTCCTGCGGGATCATTCCCAATTCACACTGGAAACCAAACTCAAACTCCCCGCCGAGGATTTGAAAAAAGCGGTCGCCGATGTCGAAGCCATAATGGTGCGCAGCGAAACGCAGATCACCGCCGACGTGTTGGCTGCGGGCAAAAAAATAAAAATCGTTGGACGCGCCGGCGTTGGGGTTGACAATATCGACGTGGCGGCGGCCAGCCGGCAAGGCGTCATTGTCGTCAACGTTCCAGGCGGCAACACGATTTCCGCGGCGGAACACACAATGGCGCTGATGCTGTCGATGGCACGCAATATACCCCAGGCCAGCGCCAGCGTTAAAGCCGGCGAATGGAAACGCCCCCAATTCACGGGGACGGAGTTGCAAGGCAAAACCCTGGGATTAATTGGCCTTGGACGGATTGGCCGCGAAGTCGCCAAGCGCGCCCAGAGCTTCGAGATGCGAGTAATCGGGTTCGATCCCTACGCCTCAGAAGAATACGCGAAAAACTTTAATATCACGCTGGCCAGCTTGGACGAGATCTATGCGCAGGCCGACTTCATCAGCGTGCACGTTCCACTGAACGACTCGACCCGTCACTTGTTCAATGCTCAAACCATGGCCAAGTTGCGCCCGGGCGTACGATTGATCAACTGCGCGCGCGGGGGCATTATTGAAGAGTCCGCGCTCGCCGATGCCTTGCGCAGCGGCCAGGTCAAAGCCGCCGCGCTCGACGTTTTTGAGAGCGAGCCTCCATCAAAAGACAATCCGCTCCTTGGGCTACCCAACATCATTCTCACCCCGCATCTCGGCGCCTCCACCGAAGAAGCGCAGGTTAAAGTCGCCCACGAACTGGCCGAAATCGTGCGAGATTTTTTCCTCACTGGCGCCGTCCGTAATGCGGTGAATCTTCCTTCGATAGACGCTAAGGAATATAAGGAGCTCGAACCCTATATTCTTCTCTCGGAGAAGCTTGGAAAGTTTGTCGCACAAATGTTCACCACGGCAGTCAAAGAACTTCAGTTGACCTATGCGGGCGAGATCAGCCAGAAAAATACCACCCCTTTGACGCTGGCACTTTTAAAAGGCTTTTTAGGTTCGATTCTCGATGTTGACGTCAACGTGGTTAACGCTCCGCATTTGGCTAAAGAACGCGGCCTGAAATATTCCGAAACCAAAACCAGCCAGCCCGAGCACTACACGAGCTTAATTACGTTGCGTGCGGTATCGGATTCGTCCAAATTATCGGTCAGTGGTACATTGCTGGGTCGGAATAATCCAAGGATCGTATCGATCGACGAGATGACGGTCGACGTCAACCCTGAAGGGGCTATGGTGATTTATACAAACATCGACCGGCCTGGGGTGATCGGGCACGTGGGGACGGTTCTCGGGCAAAATAAAATTAATATTGCCGCGATGCAGGTCGGTCGCAAATCCTCCGGCGGAGAAGCGGTAACGGTTGTCAACGTCGACTCGGAAGTTCCCCCGCCGGTCTTAAACCAACTCAAAGAATTTACGGGAATCACTCGCATTAAATGCGTGACGCTGTAGAGTAATCGCGCGAATCGGGAGCTTATGAGCATCGCCGCCGAACTCCGGAATGTTTCGAAAGTTTACCGTAAACGTCACCTGGGCCGCCTCACGCTATCACCCGGCGTGGATTCCATTTCGCTGACGGTTCAGGAGGGAGAGGTTTTTGGCTTGCTCGGCTTAAACGGTGCAGGCAAAACAACAACCATTAAACTTCTTCTCGGTCTGCTCTTCCCCACGGCTGGCGAAGTGCGCTTATTCGATACCCTCCTCCCCCGGCTGGACGTCATGCAACGCCTCGGTTATCTGCCGGAGCTGCCGTCGTTTTATAAATATCTCACGGTGAACGAACTCTTGCAACTTTATGGCCATTTGTCTGGACTGTCCAGCGCGGCGATTCGCGAGCGCTCGGGTCCTGTCATCTCGCGGGTGGGATTAAATCACCAAGAACACAAACGATTGCGCGATTACTCCAAAGGCATGCTGCAACGGGCCGGCCTAGCCCAGGCCATTTTGCATGATCCACAACTGCTCGTGCTCGACGAACCGGTTAGTGGTTTGGATCCCCTGGGTTTGAAGGACATGCGTCAATTGCT
This sequence comes from Elusimicrobiota bacterium, assembly GCA_038208955.1. Classification (GTDB taxonomy): domain Bacteria; phylum Elusimicrobiota; class Elusimicrobia; order 2-01-FULL-59-12; family 2-01-FULL-59-12; genus JBBQYF01. The sequence continues at coordinate 15,401 of JBBQYF010000021.1, read as the reverse complement.
GGTCGATCTCAATGCGCAGGGCAAAACGATTTTCTTCTCTTCGCACATTATTTCCGAGGCGGAAAAACTTTGCCACCGCGTCGGCATTATTCATCGCGGGCGACTGGCGCGCATCATTAACCGCTCGGATTGGGAATCATCAGCGGGACGTCTGGAAGATCTTTTTCTAGAGACCATCCATGCGTAGGATTGCCGAGATCGCGCGCTACACCTTCATCGAAATCTTTCGCAATAAAGTGTATTACGTTCTGCTGCTTTTCGGCGCGGTCCTCGTTTTTTCGACCTTGCTTTTAGGTTCGCTGGGCGGCCAGGAACGCAGCCGGATGATTATTGATTTGGGGCTAGCGGGCATGGAGTTTTTTGCCCTTGTTATTGCCGTCTTCGCTGCGGTCACGCTTGTTCTTGAAGAAATGGAATCCAGAACTCTTTATCTAGTGCTCACCCGACCTGTCGCTCGCCACCAATTTTTGCTGGGCCGGTTCTTTGGTCTCTTGGGACTCGTGACCTGTGCGATGGCGATTATGGCACTGGCCCATTTGCTCTTGCTGGCAGCGACGCATATCTCCGTCAATCGATCCTATGCCGTCAGTCTCTTTTTCTCATGGGAAAAAATTGCCGTGATTACGGCCGTGGCATTGGCGTTTTCTCTTTTCTCCACATCGACACTATCCGCCGTCACGTTCACATTTTTTTTCTGGGTATTGGGTCATTTAAGTTCCGAGATTCGATACTTGGCTCAGCAATCGTCGCGACCTCTCCTCGTTGTCGTCTGCCGGATCTTCTATTATGTAGCGCCAAACTTCCACATGATGAATATCAGGGATTGGCCCACGCAGTCGTCGCTTCCGCATTGGCTGGGACTGGCCGCCCTCTACGGCGCTCTTTACACAACGTCCTGCTTAGCGCTGTCCATTTTACTTTTCCGCAAAAAGGAATTCTGATGGGCCCCGGCCTGTCCCAGGGTCGGCCCGGTTGGCCATTCATTGAAAGCTTGTTTGTATTCTCTGTTCTTGGAACAATCGTTTGCGCTACCCGGCTGGACAGGATTCCAGAACCCTATGCCCCCCTTTCCGCGAGTCTTTCGACCTCACTCTCCCAGCTCAATGATTTTGTCGGCATCACTCTGGGGATGCGCCGCCTGAGCGCGGACCTCGCGTGGATTGATACTCTGCAGTATTACGGAACCGAAGAAGCAGGAGCTTCGGAGTTTCAATCGGAAAATGGATTGGGCCGCTACAACGGATTTATCGACCACTGTCGCCGCACGATTAAAATCGATCCGCATTTCTCGTATGTTTATTATTACTGTGCAGGGGCGCTAGGCTGGAATCTAAACCGTTTAAACGAAGCCGAGGCGCTGCTCAGGGAGGGAATCCGTGACAATCCGACGGAATGGCGCATGCCGCAATATTTGGCCGCAATGGCCTATCAAAAGAATCATAATATTGACCAATTAACGACTTTTCTCGCGGTCTTCGTTCAAGATCCGAACTGTCCCAATTTGGTTCGAGCCCTCCTTGCCAACCTTTATGCAAAGTCGAAGAACTACGCCGCGGCCCTACGAATCTGGTTTCAAATATTGGATACGGGCGACCCCGCTTATATTGGACAAGCGCACGATCACATCCAGAAAATTGCGCACCAAAGCGGTCTTACTGGCCTTGAGCCGTCGAAAACTCCTTGACAGCCAAAGGCCTTATTTAGTAGGGTAAGAAAAGATCCAACCCGTAGCCGCCCGCCGTGCTGCCGAGGGAAGGTCATCCTAATCCATTTTCGCAAGGTCATTTCGATGCATTGTTGTGGGGTCCTATTACTCTAGATATGTCCCAGAAAGGTGATTATTATGGCCAAAAAGAAAGAGAAGAATAATATTGCTGTTGTGACGGATAAAACGTTCTCTGAAGAGGTGCTTAGTTCTGACCTTCCCGTGCTGGTAGGGTTTTGGGCCCCCTGGTGTGCGCCTTGCCAAACCCTTCCCCCCATGCTCCAGGAACTGATCGACGACTATTTCGGTAAGGTAAAGGTCGTTCAGCTTATAGTCGACGAGAATCCGGATATGACGGAGGAGTACCGTATCAGCTCGATCCCAACGTTGATTCTTTTTGAAAACGGCCGCATGGTGGGCAAACGCACGAGCGCCGATACCAAAGAAGATATCGCCGAGTGGCTCGACCGTCATATCGACGAACCGTTCGGGTTTTAAGTCGCCTCTCGAATTCCGTTTGAAGCTTTGTAAAAAGACGATCCCACCGAGGGATCGTCTTTTTTATTTAAAGCGAATGGTGTCAGAGCCGGGTAGTGCGGGTGGGGTGGCCGTCTTGAGACTGCTGCGCAAGGCAGCCGATATGTCGCACGTCGAATGGTAGAGCATGGCCGGACTGGGACGATCGGCCGGGATCACAAATCGCACCTCGGCACCACAAACTAGGCAAGGTCCTGCGACTTCATCGGTAAAATTAGACCAACTGACGTGGGTACGGTTCATAGCAAGTGTCGTCCTCCATCAAGCCGGATCGTTTCCCCGGTAATAAAATCCGTTTGTGCGAGAAACATCACCGTCTGCGCCATAACATCCACGCCGCCCCAACGGCCGAGCGGTGTCGATTTTTCCACCGATTGGATTTCTTCAGCGGACAAGCCCGGCGGCGGCAGCATCGGCCCGGGCGCAATCGCGTTAACCAAAATATCTGGTGCCAACTCCAGAGCCAAGGATTCCACAACGCCGATAACCGCGCTTTTCGAAGCGTAATAAGCCGAATATTCCTTGTATCTCGGACGTCCGCTGGCCGACGTCCAATCGGCAATATGAATGATCCGGCCGCCGCCGGATTTTTTTATCAAGGGAGCAAGCGCCCGCGACAACAAAAAGGCGCTGCGCGCGTTGGCATTAAAATGCTCGTTCCAGGATGCCAAGTCATTCAGGGGTATGGCCGGTGTCGGTGAATAAGCAGAGGCGAGGTTGGCGATGATGTGCAGCCGCCCGAAACGTTGTTCGATCATGGCACCGAGACCGTCGATATCCACGGGGTTCGCCAGGTCGCATTGTAGCTCTTCCGCGCGTCCGCCCGCTTGGGTGACGGCTTCAACCGTTCGGGCCGCAGGCTCGCGGGAACGTCGCCACGTCAGGATCACCTCACAACCTTGACGGGCAAAGGCCAAGGCGACGGCCTGCCCCATCCTTGCGCCGCCCGTCACCAAAGCCATTTTGCCGGAAAGCTCCATCGAGACAACCTCCAATGCTGGCATTACTGGGTCCGATGGGGTTCGAACCCATGACCCTTCGCTTAAAAGGCGAATGCTCTACCACTGAGCTACGGACCCAATAATGCTAGCGGATGGTGATACCGGTCGCGGAAACGACGGGGCACGCACGATTATATAAGAATGACGTCGCGTTTAGATACGGCACGGTCCGGCGATTGTTCTTAAGCGTCGCCGCTCGAACGCATCACAGTACAACGCATTCAGGAAATAGGAAATTGGTTGAACGATCGCCCGCCCGGCGCCCATAGCCGCGTTAATTTCTTCCGACAAAATCATTTCCACCTTTGCATGCACGTCTCGCCGCAGCGCCTCCGTTAACGCATCCTCCCCAGATAAAAAATCCTCCTTGATTTCCTTCAACCAAACGCGGACAATTTGTGATTAGCGTTTGCTCCTTTTTCGCCTATCAAGCGATATGATTTAATCCATCAGTACGGAAGACTTCCCGTGCAATAGAGCGACCATTAAGCCGGGATACCACAGCGGTGAGTCAAATGATGAGACGGTGGAAGTCGAAGCTTTGTCAAACGGACGCTGTTGAGAAGGTGATCGATCAACGAAAGGTTGTGCGAAAAGAGGGTTTGTCATGAAGTCATGCCTGACCCCATTTTCCAAGCGACCAGGGCAAGCTGCGCGAGATTGAACACACCGTCTGCAATCGGCCCAATGGTCCAGACAAGCCGGTTGCGATTGTAAAACTACAAAGCTGTAGCCAGGTCGGGTGGATCTTTATGCTGCCTCGGCGTCTTTCGGTACAGGGTGTTCCCGCCTTTCTGAGTGGCACCAAAGATTCCGAGCCTGTGATAGCTTCATCAGCGTTGTGAGTGTATGCGCACCCGCCACCTAAGCCCGTTAGCCGCTAGATAAAACTCTCCAGTGGGAGCCTTCAAACCCGGGGCGCCTATTTAATGGATTTTAATTGCGTTTGAAGGCGGGGTATTTCATTGGAGATGACATCCCAGAGAATATGGGCATCCAGGCCGAAATACTCGTGGATAACGATGTCTCTCAATCCGGCAATCTTGCGCCATTCAATCGGTGTGTTCGCATTGCGGAATTCAGATGATAGATGTTTAACCGCCTCGCCGAGAATCTCCAGATTTGCGCAGAACGGCATCGTATGTTTTCTCATCAGCGAAGAACTGCTCGCGCGAGATTCCAGCGGAGTAACGCAGAATCTTTTCGCAACAGTGGCCAATATCTTTTAGGAAGAGCTCGTCTTTAGGCAACACGGCGAGCGTCGTGCTCGATGGCGGGACGAAGTTCGGGGCGAATGGAAAGGCGGGTGGCCAAATCAATGCGGTGCTCCAGCAGATCTTCCAGAAAAAACTTCAGGCGCATGTAGCGATCGAATGTCGGAAGCCCTTCAAACTCCACCAGGAGATCAATATCGCTGTCGGGTCGTGCCTCATCCCGCGCGACCGATCCAAAGACGGTCAACGAAGCGACTCGAAATTCTTGCAGGTGGGTCCGCTCACGATCGAGTTTTTCCGATAGCTCTTTGAAGTTCATGTGCATTAATCTAGCCGATTTAATGAAGCCTTTAAAGACTTTGTCGGTGATTGTCTGATTGGGCCCACACGACCGCTCATCCAGCGCCGCCAGAATTCAGCCTTGGCATAACCGCCTCATTAAATTCTCGGATCGGGCCAGCTGGCCCAGCCAATCTTTGTGCCTGGGTGTAGACGTCACGGCGTCTAGACGTCGCGGCGTCAGCAGACACCTAACTTTAGACCTATTCAAGACGGCAACGAACCCCAACTTCGCTTCTTAAGCAACTTTTCATGCGTGAGCTTTTCGTAGACGTCACGGCGTCAGACTGTGACCGCGCCGTTCAGTGTTACTGCGGAACAACAAGATACACCGACACCCATACAGTTTCTATTCTCTTGCAACAACACCATTCGTCACATCGCCCTTCGAAGGTTTTTTGCTAGAATCAGACATTCTGTGAGTCGCTCGACGGTGGGCACCGTGCCCCCATAGACTAGTGGTTAGGTCACTACCCTTTCAAGGTAGTAGGACGGGTTCGAATCCCGTTGGGGGCACGGTGCCCATTTTGCACGCGGGTCCAATTTTAAACCATGAATATCCACGACCCACTTATCGACGATCACTCGCTGATTCGCCAACTGGCCGAAGAGATCCGCAATCACGATTTGCAAAACGTGGAAACGTTGACACAACGCTTATCGCGTTTGCAGAAAACCGTCACGAACCATTTCGCTCGCGAGGATGCCTACTACCGAATCGTTGATGCCGGAAAACGGTTTTCGGATCGGAGCCTGATTCACGACTTACGCAATGATCATGCCGCGGTGGTTTTTAGCCTTGAGAGCTTGGTGATCCGTCTGCGCCGAAACGGCCCTACCCCTGAATGGCGCAAAAAATTGGATATCATGCTGGACGTTTTACTTCCGCATCTCGACCGCGAGGAAAAATCCCTTTTTCCCGAAGGCAGCCGTCAGTTGACAACCCAAGATATTGAGACGATTGAGCAGGAATTTAAGAACTATGTCGTCTAAGGAGCCGCTCGCGCGCCGCATGCGGCGTATGCAGCGCTCCACCATCCGCGAAATCCTCAAACTCACCAAACAGAAGGGAATGATTTCCTTCGCCGGCGGCCTTCCGGCTCCAGAGCTTTTCCCGCTCAAAGAATTCGGAGAGGCCCTGGAAGAAACGCTGCGCACCGACGGCGTTTCCTCCCTGCAGTACGATGTCACGGAAGGTTTCCCCCCTCTGAAAGAATATCTTTCGGAATGGCTAGCCCGGCAAGGGATCCGGGCAACGCCCGAGCAAATCATGTTGACGAACGGCTCCCAGCAGGCGCTCGACTTGATCGGCAAGATTTTTGTTAATCCGGGCGACAGGATCGTCGTCGAAGATCCCACGTACCTCGGTGCCATTCAGGCATTCAACGCTTACGAGCCTCGTTACGCGACGGTTCCGATGGACGACCAAGGGTTGATGCCGGAGGCGTACCGTCGGACGCTAGACCAGCGAGCCGCGCGATTTGTCTATCTTGTTCCGACGTTTCAGAACCCCTCCGGTGTGACCATGACGGAAGCCAGGCGCGTGGCCGTATTGCGCGAAACCCGGCGCCACCGGATTCCCTTGGTGGAAGACGATCCTTATGGTTGTCTGCGCTTTTCGGGGGAACGTCAAAAAAGTCTTTTCGAGCTCGCCCGAGGGAAAGGGGTTATTTACCTTTCGACCTTCTCTAAAATTCTTTCCCCCGGCATTCGCTTAGGATTTGTCGTGGCCGAGTCAAAATTTATCGACGCGTTAGTGTTGGCCAAGCAAGCGGCTGATCTCCAACCCAATTCGCTCATTCAACGCGCGGTCTATCACTATGCCCGCCGCGGCGGCCTCGACCGGCACATCCCCGCGATCATTGCCTCGTACCAAAACCGCGCCGGCATCATGCTTAGTGCCATGGAAAAACATTTTCCCGCTTCCGCGCGCTGGATCAAACCCGAAGGCGGTATGTTTGTTTGGTGCCGGCTCCCCCCAAAGGTTCCTGCGGGGCGGATCTTCAAAGCAGCGATCGCGGAAAACGTGGCGTACGTCACGGGAAGCGTGTTCTACGCCAACGGAGGCGGTGAGCATACTATGCGGCTCAACTTCACGAATTCGACGGAACAACAATTGAATGAAGGGATTGAACGCTTGGGAAAGGTGTTAAAACAATTTTGTCAATGAGACCCGCGCCAGAACCTACGCGATGACGATTTAAGGTTGAGGTATTTGCCCGGCCGATTTCGTTTTTCGTTTCACTTTTTTCTCCCTGCCAAATGCCTTCAGCATTTTTGCCACGAGTCCCACCGGCAGTCCAACGACGTTATCGTAGCCCCCCGAAATGACTTTCGCGACCGGATCTTTTTTCTCCTGAATGGCATACGCTCCGGCTTTATCCAGATGCTTGCGGGAATAACGCAGGATCTCGTTGAGCGCCATTTTGCGCATACGAATCTGGGATACCTCCGACCCGACCCTTTGCTTTGCTCCGCACACCAACGCCACTCCCGTAACGACCTGATGCGTCGTTCCCGAGAGACGGTAAAGCATTTGGTACGCGTCTTTGGAGTCGAGCGGTTTGCCCAGAATATGCCGTCCTAATACAACGAGGGTATCGGCGCCGAGTACTAGGGCCCCGGGATGTTCGCACGCGATGGCTAGCGCCTTTCGGAGCGCCAACTCCTCGACGCGTTGGCGGGGATTTTGTTCAGTCGAGTCTTCATCAACATGGCTAGGAATTACGCGGAACGGGACCTTCAACTGCTTCAGCAACTGCCTCCGGCGCGGCGAGGCCGAGGCCAGGATAAGTTTATTTCTGGGGGACATGAGATTCGAGCGAATTCACGATCCAGGCTAAATAGGGTTTGCTCGCTTGCACAATTGGCAAGGCGATGACTTCCGGTACCGTATAACTGTGCAGCTGGCGGACGCGCTTTTCCAGGACGGCAAATTTTGCCGGCGTCGTTTTAATGACGATCATAAATTCGTTCGCCGTTTCAATTTTTCCTTTCCACCAATAGCGTGAAGCAACCCCCGGGATGATATTCACGCAGGCGGCCAGCCTTTCGCGGATCAGAATTTCCGAGAGTCGGTTCGCTTCCGTGACGTTCGGAGCCGTCACGAGAACCACGATGGCAACCGCGGCTGGGTCGCTGGGACTCTGTCCAGGAATAGTTCGCGGCGAAATTGGTTGCGACGTTTGGCGATGCTGCGCGGCATAGGTCACGTAATCGGCGGCCCGCTTGTGCAGCTCGGCAATTTCGTTTGGACGTAGCCGGCGTACCACCTTACCGGGAATTCCCAGTACGAGCGACCGCGGCGGAATCCGCATACGCTCTGGAACCACCGCCCCGGCACCGACCAGACATTCTTTTCCGATCACCGATCCATCGAGCAAGATTGCGCCCATGCCGATCAGGGAGAAATCGCTAATCCGGGTCCCATGCAGAACGGCTCCATGACCGACCGTTACCCCCATGCCCAATCGCGTCGGAAGACCTTGGGTCGTATGCACGACGGTGCTGTCCTGGACGTTGCTGCGCTCGCCGATCGTAATCGTTTCAATGTCGCCGCGCAGAACCACCATCGGCCAAAGTGATGCGTCTTTTTTAATCACCACGCGGCCGATTAGTTCGGCGGAGGAATGAACGAACGCTGACGGATGAATGCGCGGGAGATGGTTCTCGTGGGTCCAAAACATACGGGTGCCGGTTATTTTTTCTTAGCCAAACTAACGAGTATGGCTTTTTGAATATGCATTCGGTTTTCGGCTTGATCAAAAACGATGGAGCGCGGACTTTCAATGACGGCGGCAGTAATCTCCTCGCCGCGCCGTGCGGGGAGGCAATGCATTACGACGGCCGACGTTTTGGCTTTGGCAACCAGAGATTCATTGAGCTGAAATGGTTTAAAAGTCTTTCGACGCTGAGCTTCCTCGGCCTCTTGTCCCATCGATGTCCAAACGTCCGTATACAAAACATCCGCCTGTTGTACCGCCAGTTGCGGGTCGTGCACAACGGCTAGGTGAGCGCCCGATTTGTTGGCGAGCAGCCGGGCCTCGCGCAACAGAATGGAATCTGGATCGTAGCCCGACGGACAAGCCAGTACGAAATGAAGGCCCATCAAGCCCGACAAGACCAGCCATGAATTCGAGACGTTATTGCTGTCTCCTAAAAAAACAATTTTCAACTTTCGCAGGTTGGCGAGCTTGCGCCCGTGGCGTTCCCACAGCGTCAAGACATCGGCGAGAACTTGGCACGGATGTCCCGTGTCCGTCAATCCATTGATGACGGGAACTCGACTGTAGTGCGAAAACTCGAGAACGTCCTCATGACGGCGTGCCCGGATCACAACGCCGTCGACGTAGCGGGTCATCGCGCGGGCCATATCGGCAATCGTTTCCCCACGCTTCCACTGCAGCGCGTCCGATTGCAACACCAGGGGAAATCCCCCGAGCGCATGAATCCCCGAGGCAAAAGACACGAGCGTGCGGGTAGAAGGTTTTTCAAAAATGAGGGCGATCGTCTGTCCACGCAACGCTTGCGACGAGAGCGGGGCTTTTTTTAGACGCGCCGCTTCTACTAAAAGACTTTCAATTTCTTTCAACGAGAGGTCAGTAATGGAAAGAAGATGTCGAGGGGCCATGCGATAGTTCGGGTTTCTGCTCTCTACTTTCTGATTTCCCAGTTGATTCACGGTCCCCAGCTAGGCGTCGAAGACTCTCCCCCAATATCGCCTAAGGCATGCGGATTGGCGCCGTCCGCCCCCATCACGAAAATTTGTTTACGCCCATTGCGGTCCGACGAAAATACGATGAACCGACCGTCGGGCGACCAACTGGGGTTTTCGTTGCGACCTTCGCCTTGCGTCAATCCTTGGTTGCTCTTGCCGTTGGGATCGATCAAATCGATATCGTACTGGCTGCCTCCACGTTGGCGTTCGTAGGCGATGAAATCGCCGCGCGGCGACCAGGCCGGCGCGTCCACGCGTTGACCGTAGGTCAAGCGCTGCACGTTGGCGCCGGTGTTGTCCATGATGTAGAGTTCCGGATTTCCGGCCCGGTCGGAGACAAATACAATTTCCTGGCCATTGGGCGAAAAACAAGGACTCGTGTCGACGCCCGGTATAAACGTTAGTCGTTGTTTAATATGCCCTGTCAGATCGAGCAGGAAAATATCGGGATCGCCGCCGCGCGAAAGCGTTAATGCCACCGTGTCGCCGTCGGGCGACCAGTTCGGCGCGGTATTCAGCCCTTGGCGGCCGGAAAGCGTCCGCAGGCCGCCACCGTTAGCATCAATGAGGTAAGCGTCCGGATTGCTTGCTCGGTAGCTCGTAAAAACTATTTTCTTGCCATCCGGCGACCACTTGGGTGTGAGCGTAATCGAGCGGAAATTCGTGATCGGATGAATATCGAACCCGTCGTAATCCATTACTTCAATTTCTTTATGGCCCGTTTTGCTATTGACGAAAGTAATGCGCGTATGGGCGATCCCGGGTTGGCCGGACAACTGAAAGACCAGCTGGTCTGACATTAAATGCGCTAGCCGGCGCAAGATCGACCGCGCGCCAGAGCCCACCTTTCCCGTCAGCGCTTTGCCGCTCGCGACGTCATAAATTTTGCATTCAAGATTAACCTGTGTGCCCTGAAGGCTGACCTGGCCCGTGATTAAGACTTGCGCTCCTAGAGCGCTCCAGGCCAGAGAATCGACTTTATCGCTCGGCACGGGGCCGCCTTCAGCGATCGTGAAGAGATGGGTGAAGAGCAAGTCTTCGCGAATAACGGCTCGGAGGTTGTTGGCGAGCGACCGCGCCTCAGAATCTTGCGAAGTGGTGGTGAACGCCGCGAGGCCAACACCCAGCTGTTTGCCGTTTTTGCCGTAGGATTGCAATCCGAGGTAGACATCCGTCGCCAATACGGGACCCGTCGCAAAGACCAAGAGGCAAAATGAAATGCGTATAGCGCCCTGCATTGACGGCCATTGGGTTGTCATCGGGAATGCCTGGCTCTTATTGGGACTCTTTAAGAATATCTTTGGCGGAAGCCGCTAACTCATGTCGGGGATATTCGTGGACGAGTTTTTGAAAGGCGCTGCGGGCTTCGGCGGTATGATCGGCCTGCTGTAAGGCCATCCCTTTTTTAAACAGCGCTTTCGGTACATATTCCGTTTTGGGGTATTGCTGAACGACCTTATCGTATTCTTTCGCGGCCGTCATCCAATTTTTCCGGGCGAATTCGCATTCGGCGACATAGAACTGCGCTTGCGCCGATACTTCAACTCTTGGAAATTGCTCAAGAAAGTTACGAAATCCAACCACGGCCAGATCGAACTTGCCCGCCTGGTAATCGTTGGACGCGACGCGAAAGGCATCGCCCGGCGTGGAAGCGCCTTGTCCGGCCGTCGTTCCCGTCACCTGGCCGCTGAGTACGCTCATCCGCCTGGCAATGTCGGCCTGCAAATCATCCAACTTTGCGGAGAGAGCCGACATCCGTTGCTGGCTCGAGTCGAGCTGACTATTCAAGGATTCAAGGTTGCCGCTCAAGTCTGTCATTTTGGTGACGAGGTCGGCCTGGTTTTTGCGCATCAGCGTGAGGTCGTCGTCCAGCTTGACGATATCGCCCTGCGTGGCCAGATTACAGCCGGAGAATGTAACGACCATTCCCCCCAAGACCAGCCAATGTCGAGGCCGTTTTAGCATGACAAATCTACTGCGCTCCGGTCTCGGAACCGGTTGAAGGTGGATTCATCGAGGGGGTCGTAGCAGGCGACATGGTGCTGCTCGTGCTGTCGCCGTTAATTCGGACTTTGGTCACGCCTCGGCGGTTCTTGGACCAGCAATCTTCGCTGTGATCGGTGCAGATTGGATTTTCCTTGCCGTAGGAGATTGTCGCGGCGCGCGTGCCGGAAAGCCCTAAGCTTATGTAATACTGGCGTACGGCGGCGGCGCGTTTTTGACCCAAGCCGAGGTTGTACTCGGTCGTTCCGCGCTCATCACAATGTCCCTCGACCAGTACTTCCCAGCTGGAATGCGCTTTCAGAGTTTGATAATTTTTCTGTAGAGCGTCGCGAGCGTCGGCGCGCAGGGTGGACTGGTCTAACTCGAAATAAATCGTCGAAATCTCAGGCACTTCTTTATAGTCTTTGCCGCGCAATGAGGGTTCTTCGGGAGGAGTCGCGGATTGCTGAGCATCGGGCTTGGGCTCCTCAGGGGGCTTTACGATGGACTTTTTGGGGCAGCCGATCAAGCTGAGCGCCAAAATTCCAAGGCCGCCGAACATCAAAATTCGTGATTTCATCATTCCTCCGTAATAAATGCTAATTTTGAGGTAGTTTAGCAAGTCGTACCAGTGATGTAAAGGAAGTGTGGCTTGACCCTTGAGTGACGCCCATCCGACCACGCCGTTTGGGTATCAACCTTAGGACAAAGGCCGTTGGTACAGGACATTTGCATAAATTTTCCTTGCAAGCTTTTCAACCGTTGGCCAATTAGCTAGAATACTGCCCTGGCGGGCTCTCTCGGACAACGACGTTCCCCCAACAGCAAACAAGTCGTCACTCATAATTTAACTTGATTTCCGTCGAAGATATCTGAATTCGGAAGTTAACATCTATTTTACATGGCGGTAACGTGCGCGTAACAATGAAAGGGCATACTAACTTCGTGATTAAACGAGGGGACTTCATATCATCAGCTTTCCGGACTGTATTTTTCGAACGATTAGCGGTTCGAAACCTTTTCCTATATCTAATCCTACTCTGCGCAGTGGCCAGTCTGCCGAGTCTCGGATATGCTTTTTGCAGCGGCGATCCTAATCCCAACTCTTGTAATCCCTGCAACGATAGCTTTGGCAATAATAATGATCCAGGGTACTGTCAGGGCGGATCTGGCGGTGTCTGCAAACTTGCGAGCTGCGGCAGTTCGAGCAGCTCAAGTAGTAGCTCCGGCGGTGGTTCGATAGTTCTTACCAAGGTCCTTGACGGCAATCCTATATCGACAACAGATCCCGCCTCTTGTTCTTATCCTCAACGTTTTCAATGCTCAGGCGGCGATGCGCCGGCGGGATATTACCAACTGGCAGTGGATAATGTGCCTTTCACATTAAGATTACAAATAAGCGATACCGCTAACCCTAGCACGGTGAATGTCACTCTTATCGACCGGACCAGCGGCGACACAATTTGCTCTGGAAGTCAAGGTGGCAGCGGCGGGAACTATGTAGTGAATTGCCCCTTGCAGGACATGAATACTTCTTCAATTACGGGACCTTGGGACATTGCGGCAACCATCAGCGATTCGAATGGAAATTCAATTCCCACTAAGGACTTGGGCTTTTATACTTTTACGACGCTGACTAAAAGCGCCATCTATTTAAACGACGCTAGCATTCCTAGTCAGCTAGCGCCCGCATGGACTGGTCCAAGTCTCTTCGGTGACGGGAACTATGTTGTAATGCCGAATTCAGTGTCGGGCCATTATGCTGTTACTCAAGCCTTGCCCTCCGACGCACAGATCTTTAACAACATTTGTATTATTCCCGGAAACTTTATATCCGATGGGTTACCATTTTCTGGATCGTCATTAAGTACCTTTAATCCTGATGCCAGCGGAAATGCTTACCTGACACTGTGCGTCTCGGCAAGTAAAGTCCCCGTTGGTGGAACAACCCCGATCGTTACTTTTTCTTCAATCACCTATCATCTTAAGATTGATTTGACGGCGCCTGCCATCACGTTTACGGGCCATGGTACATGGGGAGGAGCCGGCCCGTCCCTTCTCGGTTCCAACTGGTTCAACAAAAAATCGCTTATTGATCCGTCGGGTACAGTAGGTTATTTTACAGTCCAGACTAATGATAGTGGTGGTGTTAAGCAGGCATGGGCGGCATGGATGGATCCGACCCGGACTCCCACCTGCGCTGACGTTAAAGCTCAAACGACCGGGGCGGTTTCGTCAACGGCTGATACAAATAATCCCGGCGCTCCTACGACTTCCAATTTAAATGTTAATCAACCACCCCCAATCGAGGGCAAGTGGAAACTATTTGCTTGTGCTGAGGATGAGGCGGGCAATCCCTCGTCAGTAGCTTCTTATCCGACACTTATTCAATATGATAATACCCCGCCGACATTTTGTGTAGAGATCAATGGAACGGAGTTGCTCGATGATACTCACGGTGGCAAATTTGTGCAAATCAATCAATGCCAGCAGGCAGACGCCTCAGGACTTGGTACACCCAGCCTCGTCTGTATCTACAGCAACTCCACTTCTGTAACGCATGCAACAGATTCCAACTGCCCCAGCCAATTGGCGAGTCCTCAGACTTTTAAACAAGGTCCCGATGCTGTAATTACCTTCGGCTCAGATCCTTTTGATACTACTAATGGCGCGGCAGGACTGGATCTCACCTCAAGCCATTGGGATGTGACTTCTTCTCTCGGTGAAACGATTAACACTTCCGCCTTTAGCAATAACGTCCCGGGCGGACCTCCTCAATACGGCAAAAAATTTACCGGCTGGAATCGCGATGCAGATCTGCTAACCTTCTCGGGCGCTGTTACAGACCAGGCGGGTGCGGCGGGTAATACATTTTCGTACAGTTTATCGCTCGTCACTAAAATAGCTACTAGCATTCCATCAAATATTGACGACACCGCAACGGACGACACCTCAGTCCATTATACCTGGACTGGCCCGGCATTGACGGGGACTGCCGGATACCGATTGGTGGACCAACTAAATCCCTTGAATGTTGTAATTACACAGAAAGACGGCGGGACAGGTGCAACGATGACTTTCCCGCCTGCCAACGCTCCCGCGAATGTCAAGATTTTCGGATGCACCGACACCAGCAATACCGCCACCTGCCAAAACGGAACGTATGCCGCCGGCCCCGGGGTCTCTGAGATCGATACGTATACTTTTGCTGACGCTGTACCCCTAAACTTACCGACGGCTACGATTGACAATGTTAATAAGGATGCGACGATCAATTTTACTTGGCCCGCGGGGCAAAATCCCAGCTCGACTCCTTATGTAATCAAGAATAAGGGTCCTGGGGATACGACTTGGAATTCAACCTCCTATACGTTGGCCTCGTCGGGTTCTGGTGCTCAGTTAACATTGCCCCACGTAAAAGCAAATGCCCCTTACAGCGTTGAAGTGGACGCTTATAGCGGAACCATCAGCCTGCCCTTGCACAGTTCTCCATCAGGCATCAAGACAATTACGACACCACCGGTGACTCCTAACAAGCCCACCAACCCTACCCTTTCGGCCACGACCTTATCCGTGAATGCTGATTTAGGCGATGGGAACAACAGCACGAGTTACCATTTGAGTATCGCGCATCAGGTAGGTGCGACGCCTCCCACTTTTGCGCAGAATATAACGGACACGAGCGTATCCAATTCCGGCACGTATGCCTTAACCGGCATGACCATTGCCAACGGTGAAACTTATTATGTGTGGCTTTACATTCATGCCGCGGATGGCTCGTACCTGGAATCGGCTCCTTTGATATGGACAGCGGCCTCGGCCGGAACACCGACAATTACCTTCAACGCTTACAGTTTGAAGGATGCGACAGATCTCACACTTTTGGGCACTTGCACATCGGGATC